>CAYRPD010000001.1:0-13245 GCA_964426095.1 uncultured Oscillospiraceae bacterium
ATCAGCATACGCAGAGACAGGGATGAGTACGAGGCATACTATCAAAGCAAGTATGACCGCGAACGCTAATTTCTTTCCTTTCATTTTTATTTCTCCTTTCTTCTAAGATTATATTAACTCCGGGAAATGCGGAGATAATACCGAAAGTTGTTGCCCTCTCAGGCGCTTCGCGCCAGCTCTCCCAATGGGAGAGCCAAGGGATGCTGTGCGAAAATGCGCCGTTCTCTCTTGCCTCTCCCTAGGGAGAGGTGGCACGGCGTAAGCCGTGACGGAGAGGGCTAAACATCACCAATAGCATCATTTTTCACAATAAGAAGTGAAAAATGGGCGAAAAAGCGGTGTACACCGCTTGAGAAAGCATCATTCGCCGCGCATTACATCATTGCGGGTTGACAATTGCTTCCCCATTATAACATCAATTTAACAAAATGCAAGATATTTCTATGCCACTGTCAGCTGAGCTTTATAACAATGCGGTTTTCGTCCTCAAGCCATTTTATAGACCCGTCAGCGGGGTAACAGGGCATTTCGTTATACCATTCGCAATTCAATATAGTATCCTCGCGGTACATATACAAATCCAAGCCCATGTAATACTTGATGAAGCTGACGCGGGTATAGATATTCACGAGATTCTCATTAGGGCCGGTAAAGGAGCGCGTGTCGATATCCTCGGAAAAGTCCGTCAAGCCGGACTGCACATCGCCGACAATGTCAATAATCGTATAGCGGCTGAAATTGGGGTTATCCATTACCTCGGCCATAAGCGAATTATAAAACGCGTAGGCGTTTTCATATTCAAGCTGCATTTTCAAATACACCTTGTTGGCAAAGAAGACATTCGCCGCGATGATGAGCGCGAGGGCAACCGCGCCGACAGCGCCGAACACGCGGCCCGGCACACCCGAAAACTCCAGCACGGCAAGCGCGAGCACGTAAAACGACACGAAGCTGAACAAAACGAGCGTATGAATAATATCGGGCGAGGCCACAAGGTACATACAATTGACGCTCAAGGGATAGACGGCGAGGAGCACGAGGGCGAGCGCGGCGGAGCGCGCGTCCTTCTTGCGCCACAGGGCATAACCCAGCCCCGCGATTATAACCGCCGCGCACACCAAGTGTGCCGCGAGCGAGAGAGCGGAATTAACAAAGCCGTAGTTCCCGTAAACGAAAATGCCGACAAAGGAAGAGTACGCCGTGAGTATGCCGCGAAAGACGCTGAGCTTAGAAGTTACCTCGTATTCCTGATACCCCGTGTCGGCGCAAAGCTCGACAATAGCGGTAACGCCGTAATAAAGCCCCAAGGCCACGGCGAGGAGAAGCAGATAACGAAGCGCCGATTTAAGAAGCTTACCGGGTTGGGCTTCGCTTTTCATAAGCTCGGCGAGGAGCAGAGTAACGCACAGGCTCGCGGCGAGGGCAATATACGCCTGATAAATGCCGAGGGAGAACGCCAACGCCGCAACGCCCGCAACGGCGCGCACCCGGCCGCCGCGCGCAAAAAGGTAAACCGCAAGCACGGCAAGTAAAATCGCAAGGGCATACGAGGGCGCAGTGAACATATAGCAGAAGTTCCCCGTGAGCGCGGGAAACGCCGCCACAGCGCCGGAGAGCAAAATCTGCGTGGCAGGCTTTTTGAAGCCGAACGCGGCCGAAATCAGGCACACCGCGCCCGCGATGAGCAAGAGCGAGATTACCCCGTAAATCCACGGCATGGAGACATCGGGGAAGATAAGCCTTGTCGCTTCCAGCCCCCAGCGGCCTGATGTGAGCGTTGCGCCCTTGGAAAAGAGGGCGGCGGTTTCATCGGCGTTGAGGAGCTTATTCGTAAAGGCGTACATATGCGCCAAAAGGCCGAAAACGAGCGCAGACACGAACGGCAGGGCGTAACGCTTCAACTGAGCGCCGAGGGCGAGCGCGGCGCGCTCAAAGAGAGAATTATTATCTTTCATTCCTATTCCCCCCCTTAACCGAGCTTTACGACAATATAATTGTCGATTATTTTTATTGACCCGTAATAGGGGTATTCGTTCATCGCGGCAAATTCATCGCTCGCGGCAATCGCGTCAAGCTCCGAGGGTGTGGCAAGGGGGATATCCGTCCCCATATAGCGGCGTAGGAAGTTTTCACGCGAGTAGATGTTGATTAAATCGCGGCTCGGCCCTGTGATATACCCAAGGTCGATTTCATCGCGCACGGTGACGGCGTTATCCTGATGCCCGATGAGGGCGAGGGTTTTATTCTCGTCAAAGCCCTCGGTGTTCTCCGCGCGGGCAAGGAGCACGGAATAGAACGAATATGCATTTTCGTATTCAAGATACATATCTAAATACACTTCGTTGGCAAAGTACACATTGCTGACAAGCGAAACGGCAAGCGCGGTGTAGACAATATCGCGCGCGGCGCGCTTTGCAATCGCACCGCCGCAAAAGGCGCACTCGGTGATGACTGCGGCCAGCACGTAGAGCGAAACAAAGCTATAGATAACAAGGGTATGGATAGATTCCTTTGCCATTGCAAGGAACATACAGTTCACGCTCAGCGGGAAGAGGACAACGCACAGCGCCAAAAGCGCGGCTGTGGGTGCGTCCTTTGCGCGGATGAGCTTTACCGCTTCCGCGACTACGCCGACAAGGCACACAACGGCAAGCGCAATATGCGCGCAGTTTGCCGCGTTGCTTGTAATGAGGGCAAATTCGCGGTAGGTGAAGTAATAGACGAAGAAATCATACGCCATGCGGATGCGGCCTAAAAGCCCGGCGGAATTGGTGTTTTCGCGGACATAGTCATTAAATTCCGTACCCGTCAGCTTGAAAGCGGCAAGGGTTATGAGCGCGTAGAGCGCGAGAGCGCACACTAAAAACGCGAGCGCCTTAAAGCAAAAGGCCAAAATGCGCTTAAAGCCCTGTTCCCCATCCAAACACAGCTTCACGGCGTACACAAGCAAAAGGCTTGCCGTGAGCGCGATATAGGATTGATAAAGCCCCAAGGAGAGCACCATGAGCACGGCGGCAAGTGCGGCGTTTTTCCACCCGCCGCGGCAAAAGAGGAACGCCGCGAGCACCGCAAAAAGGAACGAAAGCGCATAGGGCGCAGAGGTGAACATGAAGCAAAAAGTACCCGTTTGCGAGGGAAACGCCACTATCATTCCCGCGAGGAATACGCGCGTGAGCGCGCCGCGAATGTCGAAAAGGCGGATGATGAGGCACACGGAAACGGCGAGCAGCAAAACGCTGACAAGGCCGTAAAGCCACGGCATGGAATAGTCCGGGAAAATAAGCTTCACCGCTTCAAGCCCCCAGCGGCCTGATGTGAGCGTTGCGCCCTTGCCGAAGAGGGATTCTATCTCATCGGCGTTGACAAGCTTATTTGTAAAGGCGAACATATGCGCCATAAGGCCGAACACCACGGCGGAGAAAAAGGGCAGCCTATCCCGCGCCGTTGCCCGCCATACGCGCGCAAGCGCGCGCTCAAGCGGCGTTTGGGCTTTATATTCCATTCGTATCACTCCTTTTCGCGAAAAATTCAGAGAGCTTGCAAAAGCCGTATGCCGCCACGGGCAGCATCAGCATGATATAAACCAAGGCATACTGCGACTTTGCTTCAAAGAACAGGTGGTAGATCAGCGCGCCGAGAATAACAAGCGGGAAAAGCGCAGTTTTGATGTCCCCTTTGCGCAAAAGCAGCACCAGCCCCAGCGTAAAACCGAAGAAAACGAGCTGCTGATAGTAGTTCATCAGCTGCGTCAGGCGGCGGGCAAAGGTTTGACAGATGAGCTTATACACGCTCCCCTGCTCGCTGTAGGGCTTGCGCACTTGGTTTGTCCATAGCCCTTGATAGGTCGGCTCATTCCACTGGCTGAGGAGCTTGCGGGAGAAAAAGCGCTGCCCCTCGCGCGGCTCGGCCTTGAAATACTCCACCCGCTCGGCGATAACCGCGCGCGCTTTGAGCGCCGTTTCGGCGCGGTCGTACCCCTCGGCAGAGTATAGGTCGGTGGTATACTCGCGGTCGTACCACCCCGAGCAGCTTTTGCCCTCGCTCACGCCCATCGCCATCCAGCACACCTGCGGTACGCCGTCCCCGAAGCTTGCGCCGAGGCGCGCTTCGTACACCCTTTGCGGTATGCCCCGCGTACACAGTACGCAGAGAACGAAAAACGCGAGCATGAGCGCAGATTTTACGCGCGGCTTGCAAACGAGAATCAGCAGCCACACAATTACGATTGCAATGAAGAAGATTAGGCAATTGAGCTTCAAAATAACCGCAAGCGCGGTGAACACGGCGGAGAGGACGGCATCGGCAATCTTCCCGCGCTCTTGGAAGCGGAAAAACATCAGCACGCCCGCGCTCGCCGCCGCAAAGCCGGGGATAAGGCCGTACATATAAGTGGAGAAGAGCAGCCCCGGCAGGAAGAACATGAACAAAACCGCCGTAATGCGCTGTACATCGTCATTTTTGAAGATATACCCCGCGCAGTAAACCGTGCACACGCTCCCCAGCGCGAGATAGAGCACATTAAGCCCCTGTAAGGCGAGGGCGGAAAAGCCCTCGGGCGCGGTCGGCAATATGAGCGCAAACGCGCGGAAGAAGAGTTCCTCATACAGCGCAAAGCCGAGCTGATACGGGAAAAAGGTGAAATACTCATTATAATAGCTCAAATCGCCCTTGGCGGCCTGCCGGGCAAAGAACGTGACGACATAGGAATCTTCCGAGGGTTGGAGCTTGGCCGAGCATACAAAGAGTAAGCCCAGCGCCGTTATCCACAGCGCCATGAACACCGTAACGCGCTTGACGCTGATATGGCATATAAGGCGGCGGATGATATAAACGGTCGAGGTGCATATGACAAGCACGATGATATTGAGGAAAATGTTATCATAATTGAACGACACGATTTCGCCGCCGACACCGCCCGTGCTCATGCCGGTGGTGCGGATGAGCGACATGGGCAGCAAAAACGCCATGAACACCAGCACCAACAAAAGCACCGTGCGCGCGCATACGCGGCTGAGAGTATTCATTTTTTTATCAAGTCTCGCGGTCATACTCTTTCCCCAATTGTGTTTTTTGTTTAATCAAGGCGTACCAGGATAACGCCGTTATCTTTTGCAATTGCGCCGTCGGCGGGATAGCGCGGCATGGCTAAGGCCGCGTCCAGCTGCGCTTGCGTAAGCTCGGTTTCGTCAATGACTTCAAGCGAAGCGCCGAGGTAGTATTTTATCAGCTTATCGCGGCTGTAAACGGAAACAAGCTCATCACCGACCGAGATAAGGTTTTTGGTTTCAATTTCGGAAATAGGATAGATTTGCTCACTGCCCGTGCCAAGTAGGGCGATTTTGTCATCATCGGAATAGTCGGGCAGCATTTTGATTCGCGAAAGGAGCGTGGAATAAAAGCTGTAGGATTGCTCGTAGACAAGCTTTTGTTTTAAGAAGATTTTGTTTGAATAGTTGATGTTGCAAAGGAGCACGAGAGCAAGGCATAACGCGCCTACATCGTACCACGATATTTTGCTCGCCCTCTCCCGCTCCGCGTCCAGCACAAACGCGGCGAGGACATACATGGTGATAAACCCATACAGCATCAGCGGATGAACAAACGGAAAAATAACAATGCAATTTATCGCAAGCGGCAAAAGAACAAGGAGAAGAACGGTAAGACCTTTTCTTGCAAAATCTCTGTCCTTTATCAATCTAATCGCAATTACAAGAAAAACCGTTGCGAAGAGAAGCGCATTTGCAAGCTGAGCCGCCTTTGTCGGGATATACTGCAAATACTTATAGCGGAAAAAGTAATAAAACAAGATGTAAGCAGACTTTACGGCGTTAATAAGCTTTTCGGGAGTAAGCTCCAGGTTGAGAGAGTTTGCCGCGTAGTCATTGTACTGTGTTCCCACAATTGTTTGCAGCAGCTTATTGACGGCAAAGTAAACCACAAGCCCCGCTATCATCACGGCAAGGCACTTTAAGCCGAAGATAATCCCCTCTTTTGCCGTCCACTCGGCATTTAAGAGCTTTTGAATGATGTAAACAACAAACAAGCTCGCGGCAAGGGAGAGATACGCCTGATATATGGCACAAGCAAAGCAGAAGAGCAGCGCACTTATAATATACCCGCTCTTTTTTCCGCGCGTTAGCACGTACACGCTCAGTGAAAACAGCAAAAGCGCAAGCGCATAGGGCGCAGAGGTGAAAATATAAGTAAGGGTAAGCGTTTCGGCGGGAAAGGTAACGATAACTGCGGTGAGGAGCACTTGCAGAATGCGGCTTTTAATCGCAAATGTGCGAATAATGACGCAACAAGCAAGGCTTAAAAGCACGGCGGATATAACGCCGTAAATCCACGGCATGGAGACATCGGGGAAAACGAAGCTTGTAATGGGCAAAAACCAACGCCCGGAGCTTAATGTCGCACCCTTTTGAAAAAGGTATTCAAGCTCGTCCATGCTGACGAGCTTGTTCGTCACGGCGGCCATATGTGCCGCCAAAAAGCACGCCACGCCGAAGAAAAAGGGAAGCTTATATTCTTCGGCAAAGCTCAACAGCGCCCTATTCTTTTTTGTCATAAGCTTCACTCCCCTTTCATCGGATTTTTAACCAAGTTTTACGACGATGAAATCGCCGATTTTTTTCACAGAGCCGTCATACGGGTATATCGGCATAGTCTCCACCTCTGCCGCCGCACCGGATGCGTCCCACTTAGCCCAGTCAAAGGTGGGCGGGTCAAAGCCGGCATAGTAGGTGAGAAAATCGCTGCGGCTGTATACATTAATAAGCCCTTCCATTATGCCGACAAGATTTGAGGTGTCTATCTCATCGGAAGAGTGCAAAAGCTCGTGCGCATCGCCCGTGATGAGCACCATTGTGTTTTCATCATAGCCCGGCGTTTCCTTGACACGCGAGGTGAGCGTGGAATAAAAGGAGTAGGCATTCTCATATTCCAGCTTCATTTTAAGATACAGGCGGTTTGCGTAGAAAACATTGCACAAAACGATTGCACCGAGCGCAACACACAGCGCATCGCGCATAGCGCCGTGAGATTTCGCCATGAGGCTTTCCGCCGCGACAGCCGCAAGAATATACACCGCGACAAAGCTATAAAGCATGAGCGTATGGCGCTGGGCAGAGATTATATAAAGGCAATTCACACTCAGCGGCAAGAGCACCAAAAGCCCCGTCAAAAGCGCCGTGCGCGCCTTATCGCGGCCGGTAACGGCATAGCGGATAAGCTCCGCGCCGATAAGGAGCAGACACAGATAGTGCATATACTTTGAAAAGGGCGTTGCAACGAGATAATAATAGCCCTTGTAGAAATACCCCAAGAACGCCGTGAACGCAACGCGAACGCCGAAGAGGATTGAGCTTAAATCCGTTTGGAAGCTTGCATCGGCATAGGAATTATACTGCGTGTGCGTGAGGGACATTGTAAGCTTATTTATTACATAATAGACAATGAGCGCCGAGAGGAGATAGGCAACGCAGTTAAGGCCGCAGCGGATAATGCGCCGAACGCTCCACTCCCCGTCCAAGGTGCGCTTAATAAGATACACAACGCAAAAGCTTGCCGGAACGGCGAGATACGCCTGATATATCCCCAAGGAGAACGCAAGGAGCATGGCCGCGAGAGCATACTGCCATTTACCATTGGTGCAAAGCACAAGGTACATCGACAGCACACTCATCAGCACCGCCAGCGCATAAGGCGCGCAGGTGAACATATAGCTGAAAGTGACAATCTGCGAGGGAAAGACAACCATGAGCGCGGCTAAAATCGCCTTGATAACCGGGCTTTTTATCTCGAAAATGCGCACAACGAGACAAGATGCCACCGAAAGCATGATAAGCGAGAGCATCCCGTTTATCCACGGCATGGATAAGTCAGGGAAAATGCAGCTCGTCAGCGCGAGCGCCCAGCGGCCGGAGCTTATGGATTCGCCCTTGCCGAAAAGCCCCGCAATCTCGTCAAGATTCAAAAGCTTGTTGGTGAACACAAAGAGATAGGCCGCAAGCCCTGCGATGAGCGCCGCGAGCGCCGGAACGGCGTACTCCCCCGCCGCGCATTTATTTGCGCTGGTATATGGTTTTTCGTTTGCCGTGCGGTTCGTGTTGCTCATCTCACTTTCTGAGTTAGTTTTGTTTATTTGAGTTTAATAATCTCTCCGCTTTGGGCGGCGATTACGCCGCTGACCGTGTCAAGCCCCGCCGCAGTGCAGTCGGCAGAGTACGCCGCTTCATGCTCGGCGCGGTTTATAACCGCGAGATACACGCCGTTTTGCGCTTCAAGGCCGAACGCGTCAACGCCCGTGGTGATATAGCGCAAAATCATAAGCACATCGGCATTTTCCGCCATAAAGAGCGATTCGCCCGTGCTGAGTGTGGGGGCGGAGTTGCGAAGCGCGGCGAGCGCGGAATAATGTTCGCAAAGCTCCGTCAGTCCCTCTTTAAACGGCAGGCGGTTAAAGGGGTCGCACACGCCGCACATACCCTGCTCGTCCCCATAGTATATGCTGGGTACGCCGGGCACAGCAAACTGGATAACGGCGCAGAGCTTTTCAAGCGTAACGGCCTTATTGAGCGCTTCTTCCGTAAATTTAAGCTCCAGCTGCTGCTCGCGGCTGAGGTCGCGGATATTGAAATCCACGGCAAGCGCCGTGCGCAGTCTATCCACATCGTGAGAGCCTAAAAGGTTCATGAGGGAATAATACATTGGCTTGGGGTAGTTCATCTGCTGAGAGATGAGAAAATCGCGGAGCGCATAGGCATCTATATGCTCGCGCGCAAAAGCCAAAAGCGCGTTGCGGAAAGGATAGTTCATGACGCTGTCGAGCGAGTAGCCGAGGGCGTAGTTACGGCGCTTGCCGTAGCTTTCCTTGATAACCGGGTCTTCCCACACCTCGCCCAAGATCAAGGCATCGGGCTTTTCTTCCTTGGATGCGCGGCGAATGAGGGCGAGGGCTTCATCGGGAAGCTCGTCCGCCACATCTAAGCGCCAGCCGGACGCGCCGCGCCATAGCCACGTTTTTACAACGCTCTTCTCCCCCGTGATTACATACTCCTGCCATGCGGGGTTAGTCTCGTCCACCTCGGGCAAGTCCTTAAAACCCCACCAGCAGCGGTAATCATCCGGGAAGCTTTTGAAATCGTACCACGAGTAAAACTCGGACTTCTCCCCTTGGCAAGCGCCGAGCGAGGGGTAATTCCCGTCACGGTTAAAGTAAACGCTGTCCGCCCCCGTGTGGGAGAATACACCGTCAAGCACAAGGCGCATACCGCGCTCGTTGGCGGCGCGGCAAAGGGAGTCAAAGTCCTCTTGCGTCCCCAATATTGGGTCGGGGCGCATATAGTCGGAAGCATCGTAGCGGTGGTTTGAGCGCGCTTCGACAATGGGATTGAGGTAAATAACCGTAATGCCGAGGTTTTTTAAGTAATCGAGCTTATTTTCAATCCCTTTGAGCGTGCCGCCGTAAAAATCATCGGGGCTGTAGTCGCGCTCAAAGGGGCGCGGAAGATAGCGCACGGGGTCATCCAAGCTCGCATGAAGCTCCGCCGTTTGGCCAAGGGCGCGATGATACTCCACGCCGCGCGCGGCAGTATCATCCTCGGAAAAGGCAAAGCGGTCGGGGAAAATCTGATACATGACACTGCGGCGAAACCACGCGGGTGTGTCGAAATCCGCCAAGGCCACGGTAAGGCGAAAGCCGCCCGTTTCGCGCCCCGACATACGGCCTATAAACCCGGTTGCGTCCGGGCAAAGGCAGTGCGTGCCGTCCTCGGTTTCGATGCGGAAGAAATACCACATGGCTTGGGGCGTGTCGGGCGCGGTGAACACAGCTTCCCAGTCACGCCCGGCGCGGCGCATGGGGTACTCGGTGCGAAAGCCGTCCCCGTACACGATAATCTCCGCCGTTTTGACGCTGCCCGTCAGCACGCGAAAAGCAAGGCGTATTTCTTCCCCGCACTTTGCCGCGCCCGCGGGCGCGCGAAACTCCGCGCGGCGGGCATCGAACATCACGGACAGGCGGCACAGCGCCGCCGAGCGCAAAAGGCTTATTACGTGCGCCGTGCGCGGCTGGAGCGAGTACACACTGTCGGTATTCACCCCGTCCGCGCGCACATCGGCGCAGCAGTGCGTGACGACATTATAGGCCACGTTCATCGCAAAGCCGCAATCGTCCATTAATAAGCGCATAAGCTCCGGCGCGACAAGAGGATTATCGTCACTGTAAAAGCATTCGCGAAGCCTATCAAGCGTCAGGCCGCGATGAAGGCAGGTTTGCGCGGCGTGGTAGGCCGTGGCCGCCGCGTCAAAGTATTGGCGCGTGAGCACGGGGCAATCAGCGCTATTTAAAAGCTTGCAAAGCTCTTCGTCCCCGCCGGAAGCTATAAAGTGCGCGCCGTCAAGCTCCGCCGTGACAAAGCGGCGGGACGCATATTCAATGGACAAAGTATAATCATCGGACCAGCGCTCGGTATAGCTACCGCCGAAATAAATATTATAACAGGTCTTGTTTACAGCATACATATATAAAGTTTAGCGTACTCCTGTGCAGAAATATCAAAGCCGAAGTCGGCCTGCATGGCGTTGGAAATTAGCGCTTTCATGGCGGGCTTATCCTGCCACACGCCGAGCGCGCGGCGAACGGCATCTTTAAGCTCCCATGCGTCATAGTTTGCAAAGGTGAAGCCCGTGCCCTCGCCGGTATATTGGTTATAGGGCATGACGGTATCGCGCAAGCCGCCGGTTTCGCGCACGATGGGGAGTGAGCCGTAGCGCATGGCGAGCATTTGGCTCAAGCCGCAAGGCTCAAAGCGCGAGGGCATGAGGAAGAAATCGCTTCCTGCATAAAATAGATGCGAAAGCGGTTCATTATAGCCTAAGTACGCGCAAAGTCTGCCCCGATAGCGCTCCTCCGCGCCGCGCATAAAGCCCTCAAACCTATCCTCGCCCGAACCCAAAAGCGCAAACTGCATATCCTCATGGCTCATAAGCTCATCAAGCGCACAGCTTACAAGGTCAAAGCCCTTTTGCTCGGTCATGCGCGTGACCATGACGAAAAGCGGCACTTCCGGCCTGACTTCCAGCCCTAAGCGCGCTTGAAGCTCGGCCTTGCACTGCGCCTTGCCTTTAAGGTGGCCTCTGTCGAAGCGGGCGGGCAGCTTTTCATCAGCCTTGGGGTTGAAAGCTTGCTTATCAATGCCGTTTATAATGCCGGAGAGGTCAGCGGTGCGGGCGTTGAGAATGCCGTCCAGCCCCTCGGAGAAATACGGGGTGCGAATCTCCCAAGCGTAGCTGGGGGAAACGGTGTTTATCTTATGGGCGAATACGCACCCGGCCTTGAGGAAGTTTGCACAGCCGTAAAGCTCCATATATTCGGCGGTGTAGTATTTAGAATCCACGCCGAGAAGATCCTGCACAAAGTCAAAGCCGCATTTGCCTTGGAAGGCAATATTATGTATGGTGAGCAGGAATTTGAGGTTTTCCTGCATAGAGTCTTCGTACTGGGTGCGGGCAAGCATGGGGATCATGGCGGTGTGCCAGTCGTTGCAGTGAATGACATCGGGCACAAAGTCAAGGCTGGGCGCGGCATCAAGCACGGCGCGGCAGAAGAAAGCATACTGCTCAATCTCGTCATAGCCGCCGCGATATATCCAGTCGCCGAAATAGCGGTCGCTGTCAACAAGATAAATTGTCACACCGTCCAGCACGAGCTTTTCAATGCCGGCGTATTCATGCCGCCAGCCGAGGTCAACGTAAAAATAAAACAAATGCTCCACCTGATCGGCGTACTTTTCCTTAATGACGCGGTGATACGGCGTTATGACGCGCGCATCTATCCCAAGCTTGGCGAGGGACTTGGGCAACGTACCAACGACATCGGCAAGGCCGCCGGTCTTGGAAAGCGGGGCGCATTCCGCCGAGGCAAGAAGCACGTTCGGCAACGCGTTTTTCCCCTTTTGAGCAAGCATTTCACGAAATTCTTTTTTCATGTTATTTCCTCCGTTAAGTTCATATGTGGCTTACCGAAGCTCGATAGTTCTCCCATGTTATATCTAATCAATCTATTATACCGCTTTTCTATGTCAATTCCAAGCATAAAAATCAAAATCGGCAGAGAATTATAAAAATTCTCTGCCGTAGGGTTTAATATAGGGCAATCAAATGATATGTATCACGCCGAAGGTGATGGCCGTGATGATGGCCGCCGCCATTAATACGCCGAGGAAAATGCAGGGTACGGCGTGCTTGAGCTTCATATCCAAAAGCGCCGCGATGAGCGCGCCTGTCCATGCGCCCGTGCCGGGAAGCGGAATGCCGACAAAGAGCAACAGCGCGATAGGCCCGTATTTTTCAACGGTTGCACCCTTGAGGTGGGCTTTTTTCTCCAAGCGCGTGATGAAAGAATCCATCTTCGGCATACGCTGACGCATCCAGTGGAAGATGCGGTTAATGTACACAACGATGAACGGGACGGGAATCATATTACCCAGCACCGCCGCCGTAAGCGCAAGCGGATAGCTGAGCCCGAAGCCTATACCGTAGGGCAAGCCGCCGCGAAGCTCGATAATGGGAACCATGGAAATGAAAAACGTGGCGATGAATCTGCCGACGGTTGTGCTTGTGAGCCAAGAAATCATAAATACACTCCGTTTTGTAAAAATCTATTTTGGATTATAGCATATGAAGCTTAAATTGACAATCTAAGAATTCGTTAAGTAAACCTTAATTTTTCGTAATTTCTTGTTGTTGTTCTTTTATGCGCGGTATATTATAATAGTGCCAACGAAAAAGCAAGGAGAAAAGAATGAAAAACCGCTCAAATTCCATACAGGCGCTTCGGTTTTTGGCCTGTTTGTGTATCTTCTCCCACCATTGCTATATTACGGACAACGTTTTTTGGGGCGTGTCGGTTTTCTTTGTGCTGTCCGGGTTTATGATGACGCAAAGCTATTTTCACCGCGATGCGCTTTCGCAAAGCCCCAAGGCCGCGCTGGCCTTTTCAATAAAGAAAATAGGCAAGCTCTATCCCCTGCACATTCTCACCATGCTGCCCGTGCTCGCGCTGGCGCTTTATTTGCGTGACCCGGCGCAGACGGCTTTAAGCGACATTGCCGTGCAGGTGACGGAAAACGTCCTTTTACTTCAAGCGTGGTCAAGCGAAAACGCGGTTACGCTAAACGGCGTGGCGTGGTATCTTTCCGCGTGTCTGTTTTTATATTTTATGTTCCCGTACATACTCGCGTG
>CAYRPD010000001.1:13345-14508 GCA_964426095.1 uncultured Oscillospiraceae bacterium
AGCCGCCGGGCGTGCGCCGCGCTGGAAAGCGCGTGCGTTGCGCTGTACATTGCGGCGGTATACCTGATGAACGGCGATACTTTCTTATCACGCGCGGAGTTTGCCTACGGGGTTATTCATCTGCCGTTTGCCGCCGCGCTGGTCTACCTTTTCGCCGTGGGCAAGGGGCTTGTGCCTCGTCTGCTGACAAACCGCGTGACCGTTTTCCTCGGCGACATAAGCGCGTACTTTTTCCTCATCCACCAAGACATTGTGCGCATAGGCTACATGGGGCTTGACCGCTTGGGACTGACGGCAGAGCAAAGCCGCCCGTACCTTTTCATCGGCTGCGGGCTGATATCTATCGGCCTTTCGGTTATGTATAGAGCGCTTGAAAGCGCGGTTACGGCAAGGCGCAAAACGCGTCTTGGCTGAAAACGCCGCGCGTCAGCGGATTTTGCGCGCTTCGATATAATAGCGCTTATCCTCGGCGTGACCCACGGAAAAGCTTTTGCGCGGCAAAATACCGTGCTCGCGAACGTAGGGGAAAAGCTCGGATTTATCCATGCCGCCGTAAAGAAAGCCCACTGCGTCCTCGCGCGCGGCAAGCTCACGGAGAGCGGCCTCGCCGTGGATATAATCAACCGTGATTTCGGGGTTTTCGGCGGCGTAATCATCTATAAAACGCTGTATCTCCCCCGCTTCAAGCCCCGGAACGTACACGCGCCCGGATTGGCCGCGCGTGATGTACTCCACCGGTTTGCCCGTGCTTTCCGGGAAGCGGGCATGAAGCGCGCGGATAAGCGCCTCGGTATCGGCATTGAAAACAACGCGATAAATAGGCTCAAAGCGTATGGCCTCGGAGTGGATATTTACAAGCTCGGCAAGGGCAAATTGCGCCCTCTCCCCGCCTATCTCCTCGGCGGCGGCCTTGGCGGAAGCAAGGGAATGATTTCCGTCCCCGACAGCGTATAAAAGCCTGTCGCCCTCTTTGCCGCTCTCCTTTTCAAGCTCGGCAAGGAGCGACAAAATGCGCGCTTGCTCCGTTTCATCTATGAGCCAGCCGCGAATATGCCCGCCGGAGAGCATGAGGTCAAAATCATAAAGAAGCTTGAGGCGGCTAACATCAATCCCCTCTATGATTTCGCGCTTGCGATCGTCCATGAACACCATGATGTGCGGCA
>CAYRPD010000001.1:14608-18197 GCA_964426095.1 uncultured Oscillospiraceae bacterium
GTCATTTTCGCGTTTATCGCGTCAATCTCGGCGGAGTTATCGTCCTTCAAATAAACCTCGGGCAAGATAAGCTCCAAAGCCGAGGGCGCACCGGACGCGAGCGCTTTTGCCTCGCGCCAATATTCCGGCTGAGAGGTAAACTGGTCACAGGCGATGCAAGCCCAGCTTTCAAAGCCGAATTTGGGGAGCAATATATCGGCAGGAGCAAAAGTCAAGTTGGTTGACATAACGTATCCTCTCTCATTCACAAGCTTTGAAAAGAATATACCACCTTATAATTAGCGCGTCAATCAAGAGAATGAAAAATCTGCGATTGACGCGAGAGCAAAGCTGAGATAAAATATACAAAATACAAAACTAGGAGAAAAAACATGGAAATCAAATCTTTCAAGCTTGACCGAGGCAGCGTATACGCGGATATCAACCTCACGAAAGAGGATATACTCGCCGCACACTCCGTTCAGGGCGCTGTGAGCGCGGCTATTGGCTCGCTTTGCGATGAAAAGGGCTGTGAAAAGCTTATCTACCCGCGCGTGACCGCACTGGATGAGCGCGAGGATGGCAGTGTATGCTTTTCCGTAGAGGGTGCTGTGCCGCCTGAGGTTATTTTAGGGCCGTACCTCGGTGTCGAGGTGGATGTAGGCCACTGCGAAAGCTTTGAAGAGGCCGCATTGCTGGCCGCGGCGAAGAATCTGCGCGTGGTGATACCCGAAATTCTTATTCAGCGCAAAATTGACAGCGCGCTTTTGGAAAAGCAGCAGGAGCTTTTGGAGAGCCTTTCGCTCAACACCCTTGCGGATATCCGCGCGATAATAAAGGAACTGAACGCGCAGCACACGCTGTGCTTAGATGAAGAGGCCGTTTGGAGCAAGGCCATGCAAGCGGCTGAGAATTATATTTCCATGGGTATGCAGGATATCGGCGCGTTCGCGCACGCATTTGAGGGCGTTTTGGCCGTTGACGGCGAGAGCATAGTACGCGCGGCGGAGCGGCGCGCACACGCGCGCGGGGCACTTGCCGCCGAGCAGATAGCCGAGGAAGTGTTTGACGCGTGGCTGCACACAGAGAACATCACGCGCGAAAAGTGGCGCGAAGCACAGCGCGACGGCGCGGAGACAGTTTGCCGTATTGATTTCCTGCTTGCCGCCGTTGCGGACGAGGAGAAAATCACCGTGGACGCGGACGAGATTGAGCAATTCACAAACGCCATTGCCGCGCAGTACATGATGAGCCCGGAAGAGGTTTTGGCAACTGTAGGCGGCGAAGAAGCAATCAAGCACAACATACGCATAGCAAAGGCAAACCAGATTATCGTAGAAAACGCGAAGAATAAATAAGCGGCAAAAACGGGGCTTGAAAAATCAAGTCCCGTTTTTATATAAATCTATAATCACTCGATATATGTAAGCTCTACGGCGCAGGGGCGGAGAGTGTTGTGCTTGCGGTTAAGGCGCATTTCGGTTTTGAAAATGACCTTTCTGCCCGTCTCCAGCTTGTCAATCCATTGGGTGAAGCTACGGATATTAAAGTAATAATCCTCGCCGGTGTCGCTGTCGCGGACAAAGCCGCTGTTTTTATTGCTCAAAATGCTGACAATAACGCCCTTGTGATAATGATTATCCTTTGCCGCACTCCCCTTTTCATTGCGCTTGGGCGCAGGGGTATCGGCATTTGCCGCAGTTGCGGGCTTTATTAAGCCGTTTTCGGTGACAATGGAATAGCCGTAGGCCGTGAGGAAAGGCGCGCCGGCAGTATAGCCAAGCTCGGCACAGAGGAAAGAGGCGGGCTTATCAAAGCGGTCATGATCCCAGTGTTCCCATATGATAAGCTTATCGGGAAAAACGCTGTCAACATCGGCGAAAAATTCGCTGACGGCGGATTTAAGCTCGTCCGGCTCATGGCCGGGCAAAATCGCGCCCGCTTCATGCGGAATAACGACCATACATACCTCACTCCTCTCTTATTAGAATATATGTTTCATCCGTATCGCATACGGTCACTTCAAGCTCGTTTTCGGAGATAATGCGGAAAGAATAGATGTTGATATCCTCGGTTTCGCCATTTTCGTCCGTAACAGTGCCGACGAGGCAGCCGTCGGCAAAGCCGTAGCTTTGATATGTATCATCAAGGGGAAGATTCGTGCTCCATGTCACGCCGCCGTCGGTGATGCCGACGCGGAAATAATGCCAGCCGTCCTCCTGCCATCTGCCGTCAAGGAAAGTGAACGCGCGCTGGTTATTGGCGAAAACATACTCACTGTTAAGAAGCTCCGCGTCAAGGTCACGGCTGAGACGGCGGAAAACGGATTCGCTTTCATCGGAAACGCAAAGGACATTGACTTCATCCTCGGAAATGATATCAAAGGCGAAGATAGGCGCGCCGACAACAGTGCCGTCCGCTTCGACGATAAAGCCGCACAAATCCCCGTCATAAAACTCGATATAATCGCACTCCGGGCAAGGGAGATCGGTATTAAAGCTGACAGCCCCCGCTTCGTCAACGATAAAGGTGAAGTAGCTACCGTCATCATTCATCCACATACCCGAAAGGTACACGCTCGCACGATCCATTGACCAAAAAACGTATTCATTATCAAGGCGCGTTTCGTCAACTTCCAAAGAATCGCGGACAAAAAGGGTCTCCTGCCCGTTCACAAGGTCGTGAACGGTTATGGAATCGCCGTCAACATATTCAAAATACAAAAGCTCCGTTTCAGCGCCGTCTGCATTCGCGCCGACAAGCACACCGTTGCGGAGAACATAAATTTCGCTCTGCGGGAGCGGAATATTAGTGTTCCAAGTGATAAGCATGGTTTCCCCGCGTGAAGCGACAATATACTGCGCGCGGTTATTCGTCCATGTGCCCTCTAAAAAGTCAATCGCCGTGAGGTCTGAAATAAAAATATTCGCGCCGGGGTCGGTATCAGCCGTATCCGCTTCGGGGGCGGCGGTAACGTTACCGCAAGCGCACAAAAAAGCGCACAGCGCGGCGGCAAGCAAAGCCAAAGTAAGTTTCTTTCTTATCATCAAGGTACACTCCACTGATTTTAGCAGGAATAGTATAACATATAAATGGAATTAGTCAATATTAAGTATTAATTTTTCTATACATACATAAAAAAGTGTATATCCTCTTAGTAAAAGCCACGAGGCAGCCGAAAAGGCTACCTCGTAATATGTTATCTATACAATTAAAATTTGCAATTAGTAAAGCTTTGCACCGGCGGGGATATGGTCGTCCACCATGAGAAGGTGCAGCTTCTCTTCGCCCTCTTCCTGATGTATGGCGGAGATAAGCATACCGCAGGAGTCAATACCCATCATGGGTCTGGGCGGAAGATTGGTGATTGCGATGCAGGTCTTGCCGACAAGCTCTTCCGGCTCATAGAAGGGATGAATGCCGGAGAGGATGACGCGGTCAGTGCCCGTGCCGTCATCAAGGACGAACTTCAAAAGCTTCTTGGACTTCTTCACGGCCTCGCACTCCTTGACCTTGACGGCGCGGAAATCGGACTTGGAGAAGGTGTCAAAATCGACATAGTCGGCAAACAAAGGCTCGATTTCAACCTTGGAGAAGTCAATAGGCTCAG
>CAYRPD010000001.1:18297-36897 GCA_964426095.1 uncultured Oscillospiraceae bacterium
TCATCGCCGTTGGCGCGCATTTCAACCTGCTTTTGGAAGCGCTGCTTTTGGTCGATGGGGTCATTAAGCTCGGAGAAAGCGTTGCCCATTTCGGAGCAGCACACAAACAGCTCAAAGCGCTCGGTAAGGCGCGGGTCGGCCGGGCTGCGCTTGGCAAGGGGCGAAACATCAACCGGGTGCATGGTGATGAAGGTGGGCTGAATCATCTTATCCTCAACCTTTTGGTCGAAGCATTCATAAAGGGCGTGACCCCAAGTAGGCTCGACATTCTCCATGTCAACGCCGACGCTCTTCGCGACCTTAACAGCCTCTTCATCGGACGAAATCGCCATAAAGTCAATGCCCAAATACTCCTTGACGGCATCCGCCATGGTAAGGCGGCGGTAAGGCGGCTTCAAGCTGACCTCGTGGCCGAGCCAAGTCACGTCATACGTGCCCAAAATCTCTTCGGCAGCACCCGCGAGAATGCCCTCAAAGATATCCATCATTACGTTAAAATCGGCATAGGCTTCGTAAAGCTCAACCGTAGTAAATTCGGGGTTATGGCGGGTATCCATGCCCTCATTGCGGAAGATACGGCCGATTTCGTACACGCGCTCCAAGCCGCCGACAACAAGGCGCTTCAGATTAAGCTCGGTGGCGATGCGAAGATACATATCAAGGTCAAGGGCGTTATGGTGCGTGATAAAGGGGCGGGCGGTTGCGCCGCCGGAAATGGTGTTGAGAACCGGGGTTTCAACTTCCATATAGCCGCGCGATTCAAGATAGCGGCGGACAAAGGAGATGAACTTAGAGCGAATGACGAAGTTGCGGCGGCTGTCGTCATTGACAATAAGGTCAACATAGCGCTGGCGGTATTTAAGCTCGGTATTCGTCATGCCGTGGTACTTCTCGGGCAGGGGGCGAAGAGACTTGGAAAGAAGCTCAACGCGCTCGGCGTGAACGGAGATTTCCTCGGTCTTGGTTTTGAAAACGTACCCGGTAACACCGATGATATCGCCGATATCGAACTTGCGGAAATCGGCAAATTCCTGCTCGCTGACGGCATCGGCGCGGACATACACCTGGATAAGCCCCTCGCCGTCCTTAATGTGGCAGAAGATGGCCTTGCCCATGCCGCGCTTAGACATAATGCGCCCGGCAACGGAAACGGTTTTTCCGTCAAAGGCGGCGTAATCGTTTATAATCTCGCTCGTCCAAGCGGAGCGGGCATAGAAGGTCTTTTGGAAAGGGTCTCTGCCCTCATTTTGCAGTGCGGAAAGCTTGTCGCGGCGAATTTGAAGAAGCTCGGACAGCTCCTGCTCGTTATTGGGTCGGTTGTTAACAGCTTCGCTCATTTACTAAATACCACCTATCTAAAAAATATAAATATATAAAATCGCAGAAACGGGCGCGGCAAAGCTTTGTCACGCCCAGTTTGTATATCGCTTACTTATTCTCGACAGAAACAATCTTGAATTTAAGCTGCCCGACGGGAGCTTCGATAACGGCAATATCGCCGGCTCTGTGGCCGCGCAAGCCGTTGCCGAGAGGAGAATCATCAGAGATGCGGCCGGCCTTGGGGTTGGCTTCCTGAGAGCCGACTATCTCATAGGTTTCTTCTATCTCGTCTTCAAGATCAAGAAGCGTGACAACGCTGCCGAGGGTGACAGTGTCTTTAGGCGCGTCAAGGTCAATGTTATCAACGATTTCGGCGTTTTCGATGAGGACTTTAAGCTCGGCAATTTTGGAGTAAAGTTTGCCCTGCTCGGTTTTAGCCTCGTCATACTCGCTGTTTTCGGAAAGGTCGCCGAAGCTTCTGGCTTCTTTAATAAGCTCCGCCACTTCTTTTTCGCGAACGGTTTCCAGATAGTTAAGCTCTTCCTTGATAGCGTCAAGGCGCTCCTGGCTCATTTTGAATCTGTTAGAATTTGCAGACATGAAAAACGCTCCCCTTTTCGTATTGATGTGCGTTTAAAATACTTATTAAGCTTATATATTATATTGGTAAAGTGCCGCCGTGTCAACTCAAATATTTCAAGGCCGCCATAAGCTGATCGTCAGCCGAGGTACTGGCCGAGCCGTCGGAGATACCCGTAGTACCGGCAGTCGTGCCGGTGGCGGTGGCATCGGAGTTATAGACAATGGAATCGGGCACAACGCCGCCGGCGTTACAGATGTCTATACCGTTCGGCGTGAGGTAGGTTTTTGTGGAAAGACGGATTGCACTGCCATCCTCCAAGGGCAGGGTTACTTGGGTTCTCGTTCTGCCGCTGGTGGGTTCGCCCATCAAGAGCGCCCAGTTATATTCCTGCAAAACCGCGGCAAAAAGCTCGGCCTCGCTGTAGGTTTCGGTGTTTATGAGGATAACCATGGGAATCTGAACGCACATACCGTCAGACTCGGTTACATCCTGCTTGCCGTCTTTATCGCGCTCGACAAAAAGCGTACCCTTGGGAAGAAGATAGTCAAGGAGGGCGGCGGCTTCGGTTTTCAGCCCGCCGGGATTGCCGCGCAGGTCAATGCACAGTGCCACGGCCTTTTGCGCAAGAAGATCTTCTATTGCATTTATAGCGTCCTGCCCCGAGCCTGCTTCAAAGTTATCTATCTTGACATAGCCCGCTTCGGTTTTCTCCATACGGTAGGAAACGGGGCTGATGTAGCTGGTGGAGCAGTCCACCTCTATGGTCTGCTGGCCGTTATTTATGCCAAGGGCGAATTTAGTGTTGAGACGGGAGCGGATGAGGGTACGGACATAGTCAATATCCTGCCCGGTGATATTCTCGCCGTCAACATCGGTGATCACCATACCGGCACCAAGCCCCGCCCAAGCAGCGGGCGAATCGGCGCTGACGGCAACAACCTGATAACCGCCGGAATTTTCGTCTTTCATTATGGTCATTCCGATGTTGGAATATTCATTGGTGGAAGAGAGCTGATAGGTTTTATACTCGTCCGCCGTCATGTAATAGCTCCACGGGTCGCCGAGACCGGAAATCATCGCCGCCGCCGCGCTGTCACCCATGGCGGCGCGGTCAACCACGTCAATGAACTTTTCATCGCATATATCCTTTATCTCGATATAGCGCATAGCCTCGTCATACTCGCTCTTGCCGCCGACTGCCTCGATCATATTATGGTGCGTGAGATAATACGAGCCGAAGGTCAGCACGGCACAGGCAAGCACAACGTATTTAAGCTCAATGCCGATGTTGAAAATTCCGACGATGATACACCCGAGGTTATAGAAAAATCTGCGTAATATGTTTTTCAAGTGCAGCTCCTTCCGCCGCGTGAAAGGCACTCCCCTGCGGCTGAAAATAGTTTTTATTTCATGCAAACAGGACAGTCAATGCCTGTGACTGTCCTGTTGCCGGTGGATTACACACCGGCGTTTGCGGAATAGGTTAATCCGCTGTAAAACTGCTCAGGGTCAATGCGCGAGCCGTCTTTCCACACTTCATAGTGGCAATGCGGCCCGGTGGAAAGCCCGGTACTGCCGACATAGCCCACCGTGTCGCCCTTGGAGACGGCTTGGCCGTTCGTCACGGCGATAGAGGACATATGCCCGTAGAGGGTTTTGTAGCCGTTGCCGTGGTCAATCATGACGCAGTTGCCGTAGCCGCTGTTTACGCCCGCGAGCACCACCGTGCCGCCGTCAGCGGCCACGATAGTCGCGCCGGATTCAGCGCCGATATCCACGCCTGTGTGGGACTTTGTGACCCCCGTAATGGGGTGGACGCGCATTCCGAAGCGGCTTGTGAGGTAAGTACAGGACGGCACAGGCCAAGAAAATTGACCCGTTCCGACAACGGTGCTGCCGTTGCTGTACCCGCCGCCGGACGCGGCGGCCTGCTGCTGGCGCTGCTTTTCAAGGGCAAGCACCATGTTGGCTACGTTCGTTTCCGCTTCGCGCTCGGCCTGTTCAAACTCTTCAAGCACGGCGGCATTACTTATTAAATCTTCCGTGATATCGGTGATAAGCTTTGTGGCCTCGTCAAGCTCGGATTGAAGCTCGGCTTGCTCTGCGCGAAGCTCATCTTGTTTTTGGACTATATCGGCTTTGTATTCTTCATACTCGGCCACGGTCTTTTCCGTTTTCTCGCGCGCGGCGATATATGCATCTTCAAGCGCGCGGTCACTCTGCATAATCTCGCCTATATCGTCCACGGCGGTCAAAAGCTCGCCGAGGCTAGAGGCATTGAAGAGATAGGCCAAGAAGCTTACGTTGCCGTTTTCCTCCATGGCGCGGACACGGACGCGGTATCTTTCAAGCTGTTCAAGCTCCAGCGCTTTCGCTTCCGCGACTTCAAGGCTTTTATCGGCTATCATATCATCGTAAAGCTCGATTTCCTGCTGGGTGAGGTCAATTTGCCACTGGGTATACATATTGCGCTCATCCAGCGCTTGTTTGACGGCGAGAACGCTTGCTTGCTGCGCGCGCAGGTCGTTAACAACCGCTTGCTGCGCTTGGCGCTGCTTTACGAGCGCGTCACGCTCTTCCTTAAGCTCGTCCAGCTCCGACTCGGAAACGGCGTAGGCCGCGCCGGGCAGGATTTGCGCCGTGAGGGGCATTAAAAGGGCAAGCGACAAAAGCGCGCAAAGCAGCTTTTTGTATCTGTTGCTCATATCTTAAATTGGGTTTTCTCTGTCAGCAGTTATAGTAGGAAATGCCGGAGAAATACGCCGCCGGATCTGTTCTGCTGTCGCCGACATACACTTCAAAGTGGCAGTGCGTACCCGTGGCGCGTCCCGTAGCGCCGAGGTAGGCGATAGTCTGCCCCTGGGAAACAGTCTGACCCGCGCTCACGGCAAGGCCGGAGCAGTGCGCGTAGACGGTTTTCATATTGCCGTGGTCGATGATGACATAGTTACCGTAGCCGCTGTTGGATGAAGCGGTGATAACCGTACCGCTGTCGGCGGCGACTATGGCCTGTCCGTCCTTATTAAAGCCGTCAATGTCAATACCGGCGTGGTAAGCGGTAGAGCCCGTAAAGGGGTCGGAACGGTTGCCGTAGCGGCTGGTGACGGTCATGGAGCAGGGAACGGGCCACATGAGCGTACCCGTGCCTTGGATGCCGGAAGAGTAGCTTCCGCCGTCAGCGCCGGTTGCGCCGCCGTCCCCGCCGCCGTTGGCGGCATTATTCGCAGCGTTTTGAGCCGCTTGTGCGGCCTTTTGGGCGTTATACTGGGCGATAAAGGCGCTGACCTCGGCAGCGGCCGCTGCTTCTTCGGCGGCGGCGGCTTCATATTCCTTGGTGGCCTTTTCTATATCCTCGGCAAGCGATTCTATAAGCTCGTTTGCCGCGTCCATTTGCTTTTTAAGCTCGTCCTGCTCGGCTTTAAGCTCGGCTTGCTTTTCCTCGTAATCGGCCTTGGTGGCTTCATACTCGGCCTTTATATCTTCCGTTTCCTCGCGCGCGGCAATGTACTGGTCTTCCAAGGCGCGGTCGCTTTCCATTATCTCGCCCATATCGTCCACGCCGGACATAAGCTGGCTGAGATTAGAGGAGTTAAAGACAACGGCCAAGATGTTGTAGCCGCCGTTTTCCTCCATGGCACGCACACGGGTGCGGTATTTTTGGAGCTGGCGCTCCTCGCGGGTTCTGGCTTCTTCAACCTCTTCCGCTTTTTCGGCGATCATGTCGTTATACAGGTCAATCTGCGCTTGGGCAAGATCTATCTGCTCCTGCGTGAGCTTATTTTGCTCCATAAGAGCGGCCTTTTGCTCCAAAACGTTCGCCTGTTGCTGCTTGAGCGCTTCAAGGCGCTGCTTGCAGTCACTCACTCTGCCGGATATCGCTTTTTTCTCCGCTTGGAGCGCGGATATCTCTTCCTCGGTGACAGCGTAGGCGCTGACGGGGATAACGCTGACAACGAGCGAGGCCAGCATGAGCACCGCAAGTATAACAGCAATGACAGAAATGACTTTTTTATTGTTCATAGATATGTATGCTCCTTAATTTTTCCGCAAGCTGCGGGGTCGCGGGTTTATACCTTGAGGTAGTTTCTGATAGCGTTCAAACCGCCGACAGCGCCGACGAGAATGCCCGTAGCAAGATAAACCACCAACACCACAAGCGCAACCGAACGGAACGGCACAACGGCAAGGAGACTGCCCGTAATGCTGGAAACAATCTCGCCGCTGACAAGCTCGTAAATGCCCCACTCGGCAAAGAACGCAAGCCCGCCGCCGAGTATGCCGAGCACCAAGCCCTCTACAACATACGGAAGCCGGATAAAGGAGTTATTTGCGCCCACCATTTTCATGATGGCTATCTCCTCGCGTCTGCCGAAAGTGGCAAGCTTAATGGTGTTAGACATTATGAACACCGACACGAACACCAGCATGACGATAAGCACCAAGGAGACAACGGAAACAATGTTGCGTATGGTGACAAAGCGCTGGGCATAGTCCAAATGCGCCTTGACCTTGGCAATACCGGGGACGTTTTCCAAGTCGCGCTGGGTGTCGGCCATTTGGGAAATGTCCGTCAGGTGAATGACAAAGCGGTGCCGGAACACGGTTTCGTCAATGCCTTCCATGAGGGAATCATCGTAGTTATTCATAAAAGCGTCCATAGCGTCTGTACGTGAGACGAATTCCGCCGAGGTAATGTTCCCGACAGCTTCAACGCTTTCTTTGAGAGCGCGCGCCTCGTCCTCATCGGAAATGCTGTCATCGACAAAGGCGACAAGCTCATTTTGCTCTTCAAGGTCGGCAATGAGCGCGTCAATGTTGAGCGAGAGGAGAGAAACACTGCCCATGATTATAAGACAGGCCATTATGACCGTCACGGAAGCGAAGGACATGAAGCCGTGCTTTGTGATGCTTCTGAAGCCCTCGCCGATAAGATAACCGTATCTACTCAATCTCATAGCTGTAATACCCATCCATTCCGTCGCTTATCACGTGGCCGCCGTCAATGGTGATGACGCGCTTTGCAAAGGCGTTGACAAGCTCCTTTTCGTGGGTGACGACAAGAATCGTCGTTCCCATTTCGTTTATCTTTTCAAAAAGCAGCATAAGCTCCAAGCTGCGCACGGGGTCGAGGTTGCCGGTAGGCTCATCGGCCACTATCATGCGGGGGTTGTTGGCAAGCGCTCTTGCAATCGCCACACGCTGCTGCTCGCCGCCGGAGAGCTCATTGGGCATACGCTTCTCTCTGCCCTCAAGGCCGACAAGCTCCAAAACATAGGGGACGCGCTTTTTAATGTCCTTGGGAGACGCGCCGACAACGCGCATAACGAACGCGACATTGTCATAAACATTCATGTTGTCAATGAGGCGGAAATCCTGGAAGATAACACCGAGCGTGCGGCGCACCTTGGGAAGCTTACTGCGGCGAATGCCGGTCATGTCAAAGTCATTGACAATGACCTGCCCGGAGGTGGCAAAAATCTCGCCCGTGATGAGCTTCATGAGCGTGGTTTTGCCCGAACCGGAGGGGCCGACAAGAAAGACAAATTCCCCCTCGTTGATTGAAAGGTCAACATTGTCAAGCGCAACTGTTTTGCTGCTGTCATAGACCTTTGTGACATTATTCATCTGAACCATATTGTTGAAATCCTCCATTTTTGTCGGATAAAAGGGCAGTTTTAAGTATATCCGAAGAATAAACCCTGCGCCTTAAACCGAGCTTAAAAACGCGCTTTCAATGCGGGATATATGTAAAGGGCGGGATTAATACTTGGCGTTATTGAGCGAGTCAAGGTACATTTTAACCATCATGGCGACTTTAAACACTATCGCATGGTCAAACTCGCGCAGATCAAGCCCGGTTATCTTTTTAATCTTTTCAAGCCTGTAGACAAGGGTATTGCGGTGTACATACAGCTTACGGGAAGTCTCGGAAACGTTGAGGTTATTTTCAAAGAAGCGGTTAATGGTTTCAAGCGTATCATCGTCAAGCGTTTCAATGGGGTTTTTCTTGAAAACTTCATTGAGGAACATTTCGCACAGCGTGGTGGGCAGCTGGTAGATGATACGGCCTAAGCCGAGGGTTTCATAGTTGATGATGGTCTTGTCCGCTTCAAAGATACGGCCCACATCAATGGCAACCTGCGCTTCTTTATATCTGTCGGCAAGCTCGCGCAGATGGCGGGCGTTGGTGCTGATGCCGATGACGGTTTTCGCCCCAAGCTCTTCGTGCATAACGCGCTCAATCGTGCGCGCGATTTTCATAATCTCATCGTGGCAGTTATTGTTGGGGAGAGTTTTGACGACAACAACATCCGACTCGTTGATGTTGAGGACGAAATCGCGCTGTCTATCAGGGAAAAGGCGTGCGACAACTTCCACAGCGGAAACATCGGCGTTTTCAACCTGGCGGACAAGAAGCACCGTGCGCGGCTCGTCCGTGACGAAGTGCAGCTCCTTTGCCCTGACATACACATCGCCGGGGAGAATGTTATCGGAAATAATGTTCTTTACGAAAGCGGCCTTATTGTGCTTTTCCTCGTAATTATTCTTCGCCTCGTTGAAAGCCACTGCGGAAATGGAGCACAGGGTTTTAGCCAGCGCGTCCGTACCGTCAACAAAAGCGGCATAGTCAAGCTTTCCGCCGTCAGCCGACAGCGGGCAATATGTACGCCCTGCCGTAACAACACAGCGCTCCGTGCCGCTTTCAAACTCATAGGCACGGAAATCATCAAGGCGAGAGCCGATTAACGCAAGCTCACTGCTTGCCACGACAAAGCCCTGCTCGTCAACAACGCCGATGGGTCTGTCCACCGCGTCTTTCATTTGGATAATTACGTTCTGAAAAATTTTGCTTGACATCTTAATATGCCTCCCCTGCTCTGCGGGCGGTATGCCTCAAACGGCATCCGATATAAGCATTATGGCAAAAAGCACATAAACCCCGCTTTTCTCTTCATACATAATAACTCTATTTTACGTTATTTTCAATAGAAATCGTACTTGTTTTTTGTGAATTTTTTTCGATTTGTTGTTTTAACGCTCAAAAAGCCCTTAAAATTTCGCTCGATTTCCGTCATTTTTCAAGATATACCAATGCAATTTCGCTTTGGGCAAGTTCACGAAAATCACCGGGGCGCATATCCGCGTCCAATTCGAGTGCGCCGATTGACAGGCGTTTAAGCTCTTTAACGTGCGCACTTCGCGCGGCAAGCATACGGCGCACCTGATGATACTTCCCTTCCATGACGGATACAAGGCACTCATCATCCGAAATAATTTCAAGCTTTGCCGGCAAACAGTGCGTGCCGTCGGCAAGCATAATTCCCTCTTCAAAGGCCGCGACATCACTTTGCGTAAGCTTTCCGTCAACGCGGGCATAATAGCGCTTTATGACGGCGGATTTAGGCGAAATGACGCGATGGGCAAACTCCCCGTCATCGGTCAAAAGCAAAAGCCCGCTCGTATCCTTATCAAGCCGCCCCACGGGGAAAAGCTCCATGCGCCGCACTTCCGGCGGGAAAAGCTCCAAGACGGTATTCTGCCGCTTATCTTCCGTCGCGGTTACTACGCCGCAGGGCTTATAAAGCATATAATAATGAAAGCGGGAGTAGGAAAGCTCCTCGCCGTCAAGCGTAACGCGGCTTTTTTCGGGGTCGAGCTTCGTTTCGGGCGAGGTGGCTACAACGCCGTCAATCGCGGCGCGGCCTGAGCGTATTATCGCTTTGAGCTCCTTACGCGAAGCAAGCCCCATATCGGCTAAATATTTATCCAGTCTCACAAGCGGCACGGTTAACCCTCCGTTCAATGCACATAACTTTCTATTATACATTATAGCATACTTCCCCGGATTTTTGAATAGGTTTTAACACGCTTTGAAGCATCGGAGGTATCGCTATGGCGGGAAAAATCGCTGAATTTACAAAGAAACGGGCGTTGAGCATAATATTTATAGTGTCGCTTATAGTGTTTCTTGCAATCGCCTTGAAATGGCTTTGCGGCTACAGGGACAACGAAACGGGGCTATCCACAATCGAGGGGCGGGAAGCCTATCTGCGCGAGCTTGGCTGGGAAATCGACATTGAAACGGAAGAGGCAAAGAGCGTGACACTGCCGGAAAAATTAGAGGGCGTGATGCTCGACTACAACGAAATGCAGCTAAAGCAGGGGTATGATCTGCGGCGGTACTTGGGGCAAGGCTGCATACAGTACACCTACGAGGTGACAAACTATCCCGATGAGCGCGAGACGGTATTTGTGACCTTGTACATAAAGGGTCAGCGCGTAATCGCCGGGGACATACACACAAACGCCTTGGACGGGTTTATGCACGGGATAAAGACAAGCGAAGCGACATAATAGTATAGTAAAATAGGCTCTGCCGATTTGATTTCGGCAGAGCCTATTTCGGTGTTCTTTTTTACACGAGGGCGGGGTGCACCCCGCTCTCGCTTACGATAGGCTCACCGGCTCATCAGATGAGTCCACTGGCCTTAAGTTCAGCTATCTTGGCATCGTCATAGCCGAGGATAGTTTTGAGAATGTTCTCGGTGTCCTGACCGAGAGAGGGAGCGCCGCGCCATACCTTGCCCGGGGTCTCGCTCATCTTCGGGGCAATGCCGAAGGCTTCGATTTCGGCGTTGCAGGTCTGGTCGGTGTACTTGACCCAGTCGCCGCGAGAGCGGAAGTGCTCATTTTCATAAGCGGATTTTGCGGTGTTGACCGTGGCGCACGGAACACGAGCGGCTTCCATAACGCTTTCGATTTCAAGCGCATCGTGGGAAGCGCACCAGTCGATAACGGCCTTGTTCAGCTCCTGACCCTTTTCGGAAGCGACAGCGGCAGGGCCGGAAGAGCAATCTTTATAATTGAAGTACTCAATGTCAAGCCCCATTGCGGGGATGCAGCGCTTGTAAACGCCGGGGCCGAATGCGCCGAGGGCAACAAGGAAGCCGTCCTTGGACTTGAAGAGGTTGTAGGGCTGGAACGCGGGGTTGAAGTTGCCGCTGCGTTCGGAAACCTTGCCGGTCATGGTGTAGGCGGTGTAAGTGCCGCACATATACTGCGCCATGGCCTCGAACTGCGCAACATCGACTACCTGACCCTTGCCGGTTTTCTGAGCATAGGTGTAACCGGCGAGTGCGGCAAAGAGGGTTGCAAATGCGGAAACATAGTCATTGGTGTAGGGCTTTGCAATGGCGGGGTCGCGGTCGGCATCGCCTTGGAGGTAGAGCCAGCCGGAGAATGCCTGACCTATCATGTCATAGGAAGCGCGGTTGCAAACAGAGGGAACGCCGCCGAATTCCTTGTGACCCATGCCGCTGACGTGGACAATGACGAGCTTGGGGTTGACCTTGAGCAGCTCTTCATCATAAATGCCGAGCTTGTCAAGCCAAACCATGTTTTCCATGAAGATATCGGCTTCTTTGATAAGGCCGTAGAATATTTCCTTGACTTCCTCATGCTTGAGGTTAAGCTCAAGCCCCATAGCGAGCTTATTGCGCGCGTTCTGCGCCCAAGCGGTGGAAACCTTAGTGCCGTTGACCTCGGCAAAGGGAGCGAGCATACGCAGTGTGTCGCCTACGCCGGGACGCTCAATCTGAATGACCTCAGCGCCGAAGTCGGCGAGCATGGTTGCGGCAAAGGGCATTGCCACGAGGGAGCCGGAGCAGACAACTCTCATTCCGGCAAAGGGACCGTACTCAGGGACGATGAATTTACGTTCACTCATTTTGTTGAATCTCCTTATCAATAAATTTTTAAATAATAATGGGTCAATTCAAGCCTTTTCTGCGCTTTATCTCCGCGATTATAGCGGGAACGAGCTTAGAATAATCGGCTACTGCGCCGTAGTGCGATATGGAATAGAGGTCGGCGCGATTATAGGTGTTAATAGTGGCAACGGTTTCGGCTTTCTGCATACCCACCATGTACTGCACAGAGCCGGAAATGCCGACATTCAAGATGAACTTGGGCTTTACGGTTATGCCGCTTTGGCCGATTTGCAAATCGTGATCCAGCCACCCCTCGTCCACGAGCGGACGGGAGCAGGCGATTTCGCCGCCGATGAGGGTTGCAAGCTCCTTGAGCATTTGCACATCGCCCTCGCTCTTTATGCCGCGGCCACCGGCCACAAGGACATCGGCCTCGTTTATGGCAACGCCGTCGGACACTTTCGGTTCGAGCTTTATAACTTCATAGTCGCTGTCCGCTTCAACCTCTACGCTCTCGCGGATAATCTCCGCCTTGCGGGAAGTGTCGCACGCGGGCACATCGAATACGTGCGCTCTGACAGTGACCATTTGGGGGCGAAGCTCGGGAATAGCGATGTGCGCAAGGAGCGTGCCGCCGAAAGCGGGTGTAGTCTGCACAAATGCGCCCTCATCGTCAAAGCCCAGCTCCACAGCGTCCGCCGTAAGACCCGTGCCGAGGGAGCACATCACGCGCGGGGCAAGGTCGCGCCCCTGCGCGGTAGCGCCGAAGATGAAAATCGAGGGTTTATATTTCAAGCACAGCTCCGCCGTGACCTTTTGATAGGGGCGGGCGCTGTAGTGAGCCAAGGCGGGCGCTTCGGCGACGATTACGCGGTCAGCGCCGTAAGCGGCCAAGGTATCGGCAAGGGTGGAAACGTCATTGCCGAGCAAAAGCGCGGTAACGCTTTCCTTGGTGGTTTGCGCAAGCTCTTTGGCTTTGCCGAGAAGCTCCAGCGAGGTGGTGTCAAGCTTGCCTTCGCGCTGCTCGGCATATACCCATATTCCGCAGCATTCGTTTTTAGTCATACAAGCTCCCTCCTTCATATAAGATGCCGGGCTTCCAGCATATCAACAAACTGCTTTGCCATTTCGTCCGTATCGCCGGTAAAGAACTCGGTATCAAGCTGAGCGTGAACCGGCTCAAAAAGGCGCTTGGTTACGGACGGAGAGCCGGGGATGCCGCACTTGGCGACATCGGCCTGTAAGGCCTCGTGATCCCAAACCTGTCTCGGCTTTTTCATGGCTTTCATAATGTTTATGGGCGTGGCGTAGCGCGGCTCGTTTATCTCGCCGCAGACGGTGACGAGTGCGGGTAGCTTGGCGCGGACGGTTTCCGTGCCGTCCTCGATGGTTCGCTGTGCAACCGCCCAGCCGTCCTCAACGGTAAGAGAGGAAGCAAGCGTAATCTGCGGCACAGAGAGGAACGCGGCCACGATAGGCCCTGTTTGCGCGGTTTCGCCGTCGCTTGCGTGGCGGCCGAAGAGGAGAAGATCATAGTCCCCTATCTTTTCCGCGGCCTTTGCGAGCACGTACCCGGTGGCGAGAGTGTCCGCCCCGCCGAACGCGCGGTCGGAGAGGAGCACCGCTTCATCGCAGCCCATGGCAAGTGCCTTTTTCAGCACATCTTCCGCCTGAGGAGGCCCCATGGATATCGCCACAACCGTGCCGCCGTGCGCTTCGCGCAATTTGAGCGCGGCTTCAACTGCGTTTGCGTCCAGGGGGTTCATAATGCTCTCTACGCCCTCGCGATTGAGATTGCCGGTTTTGGGGTCAAGCTTGACATCGGTGGTATCCGGCACTTGTTTTACAAAGACGAGTATTTTCATAGGATAAGCGCCTTTCTGTGTGTAATAAAAAGCTCACTTCTGCGCAAGGACAGTGCCGCCGATGAGCATACGCAGGATTTCGTTCGTGCCTTCGCCGATCTCAAGGAGCTTGGCATCGCGCACAAAGCGCTCAACATGGAATTCCTTGCTGTAGCCGTTGCCGCCGAGCACCTGCTGGCACTCCAAGCAGATCTGAGTGCAGTGCGTGCCGGAGAAGAGCTTGGTTTCGGCAGCTTCCAGAGTGTGACGCATACCTGCGGCTTTCATTGCGGCGGTGTCGTAGGTCAGAAGCTCCATGGCGCGGATTTCAGCGGCCATGTCGGCAAACTTGAACTGGATGCCCTGGAATTTGCCGATGGGCTTACCGAACGCGATACGCTCATTGGCGTAATTCTTGGCAATGGTCATAGCGTGCTCGGAGAGGCCGGCGGCGATTGCGCCGATGGAAATACGCGCGCCGTCAAGCGCCTGCATGGCGTACTTAAAGCCGAAGCCGAGCTGGCCGAGGAGAGCATCGGCGGGCAGGTGCAGGTCGTTGAATGCCAACTCGCAGGTGGCCGTGCCGCGCATACCCATCTTGTCCTCAAACTTGCCTATCGTCAGACCCTCTGCATCCTTGGGAACGATAAAGGCGGAAATGCCCTTTGCGCCCGCATCGGGGTCGGTTTTCGCGAGAATTATGTAGTAGTCGGCAACGCCGGAGTTGGTGATCCATGCCTTGCCGCCGTTCATTATCCAGCCGCCGTCCGGAGCGGGAACAACGGTGGAACGGATTGCCGCCGCGTCAGAGCCGCCGCTGGCCTCGGTGAGACCGAACGCAAAAATCTTGCCCTGTGCCGCCTGCGGGAGATACTTATCTTTCTGTGCCTCGGTGCCGTGGTAGAGGATAAGGTCAGCCGCCAGCCAGTTAGCGTCGAGGAAAAGCGCGGTGCTTGCGCTGCCCTTGGCTATCTCGTGGATGACGATAATGCTCGTGACCGCGTCTCCGCCGCCGCCGCCGTACTTCTCGTCAAGGTGAATGCCCATGAGACCGGCCTGGATGAGCTTTTTATGCAGCTCGTAGTCAAAGCCGTTTTCATCCATCCACTTGTCGCGCGGTTCGACTTCTTTCTTCGTGAACTCACGCACCATGTCGCGGATCATTTTCTGCTCTTCGGTGAACTGAAACATCATTTCGTGTATCCTCCTAAAAATATATTGTTTGGGTAAAACGTGCTTGTATTACCTGTTGGCATTATTGTAATACGACATTGTCAAAAAAGAATCAGAAATTTGTGCTGATAAACACTTAATTCTTGCTTTCTTTGCGAGGCACATTTTGCCCGACAGCAAGAATGAGCGATTGTCAGCAAAATAACAACATTCGTGAAAATCGGGCAATCTGTGTGAATAGTGCTGTGTTTATTCGCGCAAACGCAGCACTATTTTACACTTTATACACAAACGAAACAGGCGATTGTGATTTAATTAATTTGCTCTTTTTGTGTTTAAACAGGAAAACGAGTAAACGGGAAATTTCAAAAATCTTTATTTAGTGCTTTCGGCAACGGAGGAATGAACGGATGATAGGGCGCAATTGGATCACAATGGACGCGACGCAGGAAGATGAGCTGTATCTGAGTGAGTTTATAGAGATGGCGCTTCCGGACGAGGCGCGGCGCGACACAGCCGACGATGAAAGCGACAGCTATCTAAGCTATTTCATCGAACACGCCACCACGCACGCCGAGGATAACTGTCCCCCGCGCGGCGAGGCGGAAACCGTGGACGCGGAAATACTGAAATCTTGCTTCATTTCCGGGTTTTCGGCGTATGATTCAACCTCGGATGTTGATATAATCCGCCTGACGGCGGCGCGGATTCCCGTGTCGGGAATGTATGTGAACATGAAAAACACCGCGCTTATCATGTACACGCTCGGCGGCGAGGGGGATTTAGTCATCAACGGAAAGGTGCGGCACTGCAAAAAGTACGACTGCGTATGCGTGGACTGCACGAAAAAGCCGTATTTCCGCGCATATCCCGGACAGCCTTGGGAATGCGCGTTCGTGCGCGTAAAGGGGCAATTGAGCGCGGAGCTTCTGCCCGGGCTGACGGCGCATTTGCGCGACAATACATATACCTTCCTCACGTTCGGCGCGGGGACGCGCTTTCGCTCTATCATATGGGAGCTTTTGAGCACGCGCACGGAAAACAGCATTCACCGCGAGAGCCTGTACAATCATTTCTTGCTGGGGCTTTTCTTGGAGCTGGATGTGGCGGTGACGCTCGCATCGGAAAAGCCCGCGATAATCCCGGACATCATTCTTGCAATACAGACTTACTTAGATAACAACTACTCCAACGAGGAAATCACGCTGGATATGCTGGCGCGGCGCTTCGGAATAAGCAAATTCCATATGTCGCGCGAGTTTAAGCGCTGTGTGGGCAAAAGCCCGATACAATACCTCATTGACGTGCGCATTTATCGCGCAAAAATGCTCCTTTACGATTCAAACCGCTCCATATCCGACATTTGCGCCCTTGTCGGCATACCCAACGCCAACCACTTTTTGTACCTATTTAAAGAACGCGAGGGCATTACGCCCACCGCGTTCAGAAGATATAAGCTGTAATTTGCCGAAAATCCGCACTTTTTTCCGTTAAGGTGTTGCAAAAAAACAAATCCATGTTATATTAATATAGTTGTTTTTTTAACACCTATTATAATACGGAGGTTAATTGTTGTGGAGAATAAAGGTAACGCAAAGGCTCTGCTGCCGATAGGCATTTTTCTTGTGCTGTATTTGGGGCTGGGCATACTGTTTGAGTACGTTCTCAAAATCGAAATGGGGTTTTACTCTATCCCCATAGTTGTGGTGTTTCTTATCGCGCTTGTGGCGGCGTGTCTGCAAAACAAGGCGCTGAGCTTTGACGATAAGCTGGAGCTTATGGGCAAGGGCATAGGCGACAAGAACATTGTCACCATGATTCTTATATTCATGGCCGCCGGTATCTTCGTGGGCGTTGTCGGCCGTAGCAGCGCGCAGAGCGTGGCTTACTTCCTGCTGTCTATAATCCCGGCGAAGTTCGCCGTGGCCGCGATATTCATCATAAGCTGCTTCGTTTCCACCGCCATGGGCACATCCGTCGGCACGATTACGCTTATCACGCCTATCGCCGTTGAAATCGCGATAAGCTCCGGCATCTCGCTGCCGCTCATCATCGGCACGGTTATGGGCGGGGCTATGTTCGGCGATAACCTTTCCTTTATATCCGACACTACCATTGCCGCTTGCAACGGCCAAGGCTGCGAGATGCGCGACAAGTTCCGCGAGAATTTCGCCATCGCCCTGCCCGCCGCGCTTGCAACGCTGGTTATCGTCATAGTCCTTTCCCTCAAGGACGGGATTACGGAAGTCGCCGTGCAGGAATATGACCTTATTCAGATTATCCCCTATATCCTCGTGCTGGTGGGCGGTATCGCGGGTATCAACGTGTTTGCGGTGCTCCTCGCGGGCATTCTCTCCGGCGCTGTTATCATGCTCGCCACGGGCGCAACCGAGGCCACAAGTCTCCTCGCCGACATGGGCACGGGCGCAGCCGGTATGTTTGAAACAACTATGGTCGCCATTCTCGTCTCCGCGATTTGCGCGCTGATAAACGAATACGGCGGCTTCACCGCGCTTCTTTACGCCATCCGCAAGACCTTTAAGGGCAAGAAAATGGGTCAGCTCGGCATGGGGCTGCTCGTTGGCGCAATGGATATAGCCACGGCGAATAACACCGTTGCCATCGTCATGGCAAACCCCATCGCCGCCGAAATGGCCGAGGGCTACGGCATTTCCAAGCGCAAGACCGCTTCCCTGCTCGACACGTTCTCCTGCGTGTTCCAAGGCATAATCCCCTACGGCGCGCAAATGCTGGTGGCTATCTCCTCGGCGGCCACGCTCGGCTGCACGGTGAGCGCGTTTGAGATTATCCCTTATCTCTTCTACCCGTTCCTGCTCTGCATCAGCTCGCTGCTGTTTATATTCGTAATCCCCGAAAAGAAGTAAACTAAAATAAAATATAAGGCTTCGACATGAATTTTGCCGAAGCCTTTTTAATGCTTTACTATGCTTAAAATGAGTGTTATAATGTAAATATAAACAAACGCTGCGGAGATAATTGCATGGATATACTGTTGCTGTTACTTTTTAGCCTGATATGCTTAGCATTTGCGATTTATATTATCTACGGGCTTATTCAAATTGAGCACAATGCCGCAGTGGCACGCAAAAAAGCTAAGGAGCAGGAGCGCAATTCGGACAAGTTTTGGAATTATATTGACGATTAGGCGGTGCTGTGATGCTTTCCAAAGATGAGCGCAAATTTGATCGAAACGGTGACGGACGGCTCAACGCATGGGAACATTCTGATTGGTATGAATACACCTACGGAATCGACAATTACGAGGAAGAGTGCGCGGAAGTTAACGAAGCCGAAAACAGGTGGGCAAGCTGGCTGAATGACACTTCCGCTCGTCTTGTGGGCAACTTTGAGGATGTTCTCGAACCTGCCGAGCTTATCATGGGAAAGTGCGCACAGACACGGGAGCTTGCAGAAAAAACTTATATGCACTTTTTGTCGCTGGGTCTATTGTCCGGTTCTCGCTGGCACGAAACGGACATAGCGGGTAACGGCAACTACACCGCACGCAGCATTTTTTTGCCCTATAAGGCCGCTGTTCGCAGCGTCATTAACGCACAGATATCTGTGTGTACCTTTGAGGACGTTGATCGCGCGATAATGGGTTGCTCTCCCCTTTTTGAAAGCGTGGGTGTACTGACTAATAAGCGCATGGGTAGTTTTTGGCGCGCTCTTTACCGCGCCATGCCGACATACCGCCCTAACTCGCTGTCGCATTTCGGCAGAGAAACACGTACTATCGCCCCCGACACAACAGACGAAGTGAAAATCGAGGCATTCAATCTACTGCTTGAATCACTTTTCCCGGTGTTCACCTATTTCTCCGGAAAACCTAACGCCGAAGCCCTTTTAAAATGCCGCCAATACAGCGAATGCGCGGAACGGCATTGGAAAGAGAGCCAAACATAATCCAAAATCAGAGCTTCCCTGATAGTCCTTGGTATGGTATAAT
>CAYRPD010000001.1:36997-47209 GCA_964426095.1 uncultured Oscillospiraceae bacterium
AGCCAAACATAATCCAAAATCAGAGCTTCCCTGATAGTCCTTGGTATGGTATAATGCTCAATCGTGGCGAAGTCGGTTGCCAGCAGTTGTAGTTCCCTGATAGTCCTTGGTATGGTATAATGGCGCAACATCGGCATACCGTATGCTTGCCGTTGTAGTTCCCTGATAGTCCTTGGTATGGTATAATCTTTTAGGCGCAACGGAGCATAACCAAAATGTTGTAGTTCCCTGATAGTCCTTGGTATGGTATAATTGCGTCCGGTCATAAGCTTCGTGCTGAACGGTTGTAGTTCCCTGATAGTCCTTGGTATGGTATAATCGCTTTGCCGTAAATCTCTTGCAAAAGGCGGTTGTAGTTCCCTGATAGTCCTTGGTATGGTATAATTACGCAGAGGGGACAGTGGCCGATGAAGTAGTTGTAGTTCCCTGATAGTCCTTGGTATGGTATAATCCGACAGGGAGCGCCAGCGCTCGCGAGAGAGTTGTAGTTCCCTGATAGTCCTTGGTATGGTATAATGAAACAACATGGTTACTGCGCTCCACGCCGGTTGTAGTTCCCTGATAGTCCTTGGTATGGTATAATCTACACCACAATGCAAGCTTTTCTTGAGAAGTTGTAGTTCCCTGATAGTCCTTGGTATGGTATAATAGGCTATCAAACAAAGCCTGCTCCGGCAATGGCCGGGGCAGGTTTTGTTTTTAGAAATTCAGAATATTGAAAGCTGTTCGCATTGAAAGCTATCGTCCGCTTGGGTGAGCTTGCCGAGGAGAATGTCTATCGCTTCATACTGCTTTTCGGTTATGACAAGCATACGAATAGAGCCGTTTGAGGGCAAATTGTTCTTTATGCGCGCCCTGTGCTTTTCCACCGCGTCCGAGCCGTTGCAGACACGGGCATAGACGGAATACTGAATCATATGATAACCGTCCGCGAGAAGAAAATTACGAAAGCGCGTGGCCGCGCGGCGCTGGCTCTTCGTCTGCACGGGCAAATCAAAAAAGACCATGATTCTCATAAACTTATTCATAGCTGTGCTGACTGAGCGGCAGAAGCTCCGGCAAAATGAGGCCGCATTCGCCGCGATTCATTGACCTTTGCAAGCTTTGCACGGTACGCTCCATAGCATAGGCCACGGAATGCTTTTGACCGCCCGATAAGATATCAAGATTCAGGCAATTGAACAAAAGACGCTTCTTTTCGGGCGTGAGGACATCGTCCGCGTCAAAGAGCGTAAACGCCAACAAATCCACCACGGGGCGAAAAGCTTCCATCATGTCATCGGCAAGATTAAAAGAATTTAATTCGCTTTTATGATGAAGCCCCAGCATAGGTAAAAAGCCGTAGGAAGCGAGATAGCGCGCCATGCAGCCGCGCAGCACGGCGTAGCCGTAGTTGAGCGCGGAATTAATGCCGTTATCGGCAGAGCGCGTAAAGCCTTTATCGAAAAGCGCGGGGAAATAACGTGCGGCGGCCATAGCCTCGGCATTACCGCTGTCCCCGGAGCGGACGGAAGCCGCAATCGCTTTCAGCCCGTCGGCGGCGCTTTCTTTGCCGCAAAGGCGGAGACATTCCGCCTGATTATTGATTTTTGCAATGACTATACTCTGCCAAAGCCGCTTTTTAAGCACCTCGCCCAAGGATAGCTGGCTCGCCGCGACAGCAAGCTGGCGGCTGTGCTGAGAATACGCTGTAAGCACGGCGCACGGCATATGCTTTTCATCACACACAAAAACGGCACAGCCGCACTGCCCCAAAAGGGACAGCGCGGCTGTTGTAACAGTGGATTGTCTGCTCTCCAAAAGGAGCGCAGAGATATCCTCAACGGCAAGGGAATGCTCGCCGTCGGTTTTTATGATGAGTTGCTTATTCTTCACGGAGATATGCGCCGGGCTTTCGACAATGATGTTTCTGAACGCCATTTTCTCAACCTTTCTTTTTGTTAAACCGCTGTCTCTCCTCTTTCCTTACCGGGTGATACTCGCCGAGAACATCCACAGTATACTTTTCCAAGCTTTCAAGGGTTTTAATGCCGAGGCTTTTTACCGTATATGTATTGTCATTTGTAATGCAAGTAATTGTGCCTACAGCAATTCCCGCATTTCTGAAATAAAGCAAGCTTTCTTTGCACGTTGAAGTATCAGGCAAGGTACTATCAGCAAAGCATTTTGTCAGTTTTATCTCTTTTTTATGCGTGGCTTTGAATAAATCATTCGGATAAAGCGAGAACACAAAATTCTCATCCGACATCTCTTTCCATTCGTCATATGCCTTGAATGCAACCACCGCGCGGTTCGGCAATTCGGGTTTCAGAGTATCGGCAACATAGATAGGCACCCAGTAATACCCCTCACCCTCGACCTTGAACACATCTATGCGAACCATAGAATCATTATCGGCAATGCCGGTAGCGTTTTGCACGGGAACGGAAAGCGTTGTAGGCTCTAAGAGCTTTACTTTACTGACGGGATTTCCGGGCGTACCGTCACGCTTCGGCTTATAGAACGGTGCTTCAAAGGCTTTTTCGGCGTTACCGCCATACTCGGCAAGGCGCGCTTTCAAGGCGTTATACAGCAAAGTATCGCTGGACGGGTTATAATATCCGGCAATCTCGCCCGTTTTGTCAAGCTTCAGGGCGGTAAGCGGGCGCTTAACAATTGCATACCCGTCTTTCAGCGCTTTGGCGCTTTTCACGGTGTCCTTATGCGCCGCACCGGTGACTTTGCGCGAAGGCATACGCGAAACGAAAAGGGGTTTCACCTTAGGCGCGTCATCGTCCATATAAAACGGCAATTTAAGCTGGGCGATTTCGCGCGAGGGGTCATTGGCTAAGCGCGCTTCAAGCTCTTTTCTGAACCACGGCCACGGGTACGGAAACTCCTGCTTGATTTCGCCCGTTCGCGGGTCAACAAGGAAACTCCCGCTCTCGGTTTGCATATAATGGCTTTCATGCCACGCGGCATATCTGCTGACCTTTTGGATTAGCCCGTCCGTCACGCAGGCGATAACCACAGCATCCACGGCATGGTGTCTGTCGCCGTCGGCGCGCACCTTGCTGATGCCCCAGCGCTTGCGCATATAGTCCGTAACCGAGCCGTTTACTGCCGTGACGCGCTTTTTGCGGCGCACAGACGGAGCAAATGCAAGATTATCGTTTATGTAGTTCAAAAGGAAGCTTGACATAAACTTGGTGTCTTGCAAATTGCGCTCTTTCCAGCCCTGCTGCTCTTCCGCTGTCAGCTCTTCTTTCAGCAACAGCTTGCGCTTTTGATAATCGCGCACATTGCCGTTTACCCAAACGATGAAATCATCGCGCCGTTTGCCTTTCAAATACTGCAAGGGCAAGCGGTTGCCTTTATTGCGGTTCTCATCCGTCAAGACGAGGACTTTGTTAATATACCTATCGTCAAAGCTTATGCTGTAGGGCACAATATGGTCTACCTCGGCATAGTTCGGCTCAAAGAGACGCTCCAAAGTCATTTGCCGCTGGGAATACATACACACGCCGCCCTGCTCATTATAAAGCTTGAGCTTGACGAGATCCAAGCCCGTGGGCGCGCCGTGCTTATACTCGGCAATCTGATTGAATATTGCTTCGTTCTTTTTCTTGTTGTCGTCCTGCTGCTTTTTTATCTTGTTGCGCTCGGCAAAGTCTTTTGACATTTCCCTTGCAAGCTCGATATTGACATACACAGGGCTTTGACCGTAGCGGCGAATGATAGCATTGACAACCTTAATCGTCTGCGATATCGCGCGGCGGACAACGGGGCTTGTAACCTCGTGGCAATCATCATCCAAGGGCGGGAGATACATTTGTCTGCCGTCCTTATTATGGGCGCGGAAATCGTACCCGGCGGCGGTACACGCATCGGAATAATTCATACCCTTTTCAAGGTACGGGATTATCTTATCACACGCCGCAACGGAAATATGGCCAAACTTTGAAAAGCTGAGCTGTTCCAGCGCGTCAATGTCGCAGGGTTCTATACCCGCTTCGGCAAGTGCGGGGCGAATCTTTTCAGCGGTTTTGTAAGTAGACAAAACGCGGCCTATTTCGTTTTTCTGTGCCGTTGTGATTAGGGCGAAGCGGCCTTTGCCGACCTTTTCAACGGCGCGGCGCATTTGATGATACGCTTTAAGGCAGGGTATTTTTTCTTTCTTCTCGTGCTCTTCAACCGTCATATCATCGCTATAGCGCACCATGTTAAAGCGCACGCTATCACCCAACGCAAGCTCCTTGCGAATCTTGGCATAAGTGAGGGTATCCGTTGAATGGGCAAGAGTGATGAGCGCTTGGCGCTGCGCGTCCGTAAACGGTACGCTATCCCCGCCGTCAAGCAAGCGAATGTGGTTGAGCTTTTCCAAAAGGGTGAAGTATTCAAAGGAATACGCAGCCTTGGGCGCACGGGGCTGCTCCGGCTCAAAGGAGCATTTGCCAATCATGCGTTCTATCTGATTGCCGCCGTATGGGCTGTTGCCGCCCGGCCCTTCGTCAAAGGAGCGCTGGCTCAACAAGATTTCCAAATATGCGTTTTCAAGCTCCGCCGTTGCGTAGTCCGCCCCGTGCTCGCGCTGAGCGGAGAATATAAGGCGCACTTCGTCCTGCGTCATATCGCGGGTTATGGTGGCGATATAATTGCCGCCCTTGTTGCGCTTATGCGCTTGAAAAGCGGGGTCTTTCAAAAACATCTCGCCCGCCGTGCGATAGCCGTTTTGCTTCATTCTCTCTTGGTTTTCTCCAACGGCTTCAAGGAGCTTGCCATCGTCTCCGGCGGCATCGCCCTTGCGGTTGGAGCGGAAGCCGCGCCTTTGCGCAAGGTGAAGCATAATGCGGGCAAGCTCTTCGCGCGTGACACGCTCATCAAGCGCACGGACGCGCAGGGCGTAGATATCCTCTAACTGCCCGTCAAAAAGCGCGTCAAGCTGCGCACTGTCAACAAGCCCCTGCGAGACAATGAGATTTCTTATTCTCTCTCGGCGGTGACGGCGGCGGCGCAGTCTGCGCCTTGAGCCGCGCGCTTCCCTACGGGGCGCGGCGAGTGACGCGCCTGTTTTGGGATGCTCGGCACTGTTAAAAATGCGCGAGCCGAAGTCAAGTATACCGCACGGGTTTTCGTCCCCGTCCAGCGCCAAAGCCGCCCAGCCGACAGACGCTATACCGATATCCAAGCCTATAGCATATTGGTGCATTTATTCCCCTCCTGTAATAGTATTTATATGAAAAAACTAATTGCAGCTGATAGAGATAATGCCCCGCACGAGGCGAGGCATCAGAGCTCTTCGGTTTACTACCTTATCATAGTAACCTGAATAGTCTTTGGTATGGTATAAGACTAGTATTATAATAGTACGTTTTTCATATTTTGTCAAGCGTTCATTTTACATTTTTCGCTCCAAAAACCTCGGCACACATTACGCACACCGAGGGCGGGGAAAAAACACATAAGGGCGTTATACCTTTTGGGGGTATTTTGCCACAGTGGCGGACACCATTTCTTCCAAAAGGGCGCAATAGTTATCTATCATGGGGTCAACATCTTCCTTCATGCGCCCCCAAACGAAGCGCAAAAACAGCCCCGCGAACGAAAAGCGGCACACCTCGGCAAGGCCGTGCAGCTTGTCGGGCGGGACATCGTAATCTGCGGCGTAGGCGCTGAGGACGCGATAGAAAACATCCTCGCCCAAGGTGAACACAAAATGCTCCATCCTGTCGCGCGAGAGGGAATTGAAAATATGATAAATGACAGCGGAGCGCTTTTCGCAGTCACGGAAAAACTGCTTTGCAGAGCGCTTCCAGTCATACCCCGGCGACATTTCCACATACGGCTTTAACTGCGCGCGCACCCACACATCCAGCAAATTATAAATATCGCGATAATGATAATAAAAGGTGTTTGAGCTTATTTCGCAGCGGCGGACGAGCGCCGACACCGTGATTTTGTCAAACGGCATTTCTTCCAGCATTTGCTCGAAGGTAGAGAGTATAGCTTTTTGCGTATACTGTGCCATGAATTATCCACTCCCCTGTTTTTTATCTGAACGGTGAATATTAAACCACTTTTTTATAAACGCACAATCAACTGAAATTCAACTATAATTGAGGAATTTCAGCCTTTTGCGCAAATTTTGCGCAGATTGCGCGCAAAGCTTGCTTTGGGAAACGCGTAAAGCGCGCGTAAAGTTTTTTTCCTTGCTATTAGGCGCGCGGCGTGATAAAATATTTTGTCAAAATATATCCGCGCAGCGATACCGATTTTTGCACCGCGCGCAAAGAAAGGCGGGTGAAACCTGTGGCCGAATTTGAAGAAATGGAAAACATGATGGACTATGAGGCCATACAGGAAAAGCGCTCCGATGAGCTTATGGAGCTTCTCGACAGGCGCGACATGAAGCAGCTCCAACGGCGCATGGAAGAAATGAAAGAATTTGACGTTGCCGAGTTCCTTACGGAGCTGGACGCGAGCCGGATGCCGATGGTGTTCAGGCTTTTATCCAAGGAAACCGCCGCGGAGGTTTTCGCGAATTTTGAAGCACCGGAGCAGGAAGAGATTATAAACTCCATTACCGATTCCGAGCTTGCGGGGATAATGGAAGAAATGTACGTGGACGATGCGGTTGACATGATGGAAGAGCTTCCGGCCAACGTTGTAAAGCGCGCCATGCGCACCGCCACCCCCGCCACACGCAACCTCATAAACCAATACCTCCGCTACCCCGACAATTCCGCCGGGAGTATTATGACGGCGGAGTTTATTGACCTGAAAAAATACATGAGCGTGAAAGAATCGCTCGCGCGTATACGCCGCATAGGTGAGGATAAGGAGACTATCTACGTCTGCTTCGTCATTTCCGCAAGCCGCCAGCTTGAGGGCATTGTGACGGTAAAAGACCTTCTCTTGGCCGATGATGACACGATTATAGAGGATCTCATGGATCGAAACGTGGTTTTCGCCTCGACAACCGAGGACCAAGAGAGCGTTTCGGAAAAGTTCTCGGACTACGACCTGATGGCGCTGCCCGTTGTGGATAAAGAGGGGCGGCTCGTCGGCATAGTGACGGTTGACGATATCATAGACGTTATGGAACAAGAGGCCACCGAGGACTTTGAAATCATGGCCGGTATGACACCGTCCGACAAGCCGTATTCCCGCACGGGGATTTTTGAAATGTGGAAAAACCGCATTCCGTGGCTGATGTTCTTAATGCTGTCGGCCACGTTCACGAGCATGATTTTGACGGGGTTTGAGGATATGCTGTCGGTGCAGGCGGGGCTTATCGCGTTTATCCCCATGCTGATGGGTACGGGCGGCAACTCCGGCGCACAAGCGTCCACGGCGGTTATACGCTCGCTGTCGCTGGGTGACACCGAACCGAGTGACGCGCTGCGCGTAATGTGGAAAGAGCTTCGGGTTTCACTCGTGTGCGGGCTGACGCTTGCAAGCGTAAACTTTGTGAAGATGCTTTTAGTGGACGGTATGCTTTTGAATAACGACAGCGTGACCGTGGCCGTGGCCGCAACGGTGAGCCTTTCGGTGCTGTTTATAGTAATGTTTGCAAAGGTGGTGGGCAGCGCGCTGCCGATACTGGCGGAAAAGCTGGGCGTTGACCCCGCCGTCATGGCAAACCCCCTTATCTCCACCGTGACGGACGCGGTTTCGTTGCTTATCTATATTTTTGTGGCAAAGCTTGTGCTTCGTATCTAGGCCGCGAGGCGGTAAAGGATACAAACGCAATTAAAATCATGCGGATTTAAATTTTAATAGTAGAAACAGAGGAAAAACGATGAGCTATACAGGACTTATTTCCAAGATGATAACCTTCGTTGCGCTTATGCTGGTGGGCTATGTGGGCGCGAGAAAGAAGATACTTGACAAGGCGTTTGCGCGCAGCTTGAGCCAGCTTTTGATGAATCTTTTCTTAACGTGTACGGTGCTCAACTCCGTCATATCGGATAGACCCAACTTAAGCGGCGGGGAGCTGGGGCACGTGCTGTTAATGCTGAGCATTATGGTGCTGCTTTCGTACATCATGGCGGCAATCGCCGCGCGGATTCTGCCCTTTAAGGACGAGAACACCCCGCTTTTTGAGCTGTTGCTGGGCGTTTCCAACATCACGTTTATCGGGCTTCCCGTACTGCAAAGCCTTTATGACACGTCCGCCGTGCTCTACTGCGCGCTGACGTGCATTCCGTTTAACGTGGTGCTGTACACCTACGGGGTGTGGCGGCTGAAAAGCGGAAAAAAGCTCGGCGGCGGTATGCGCTTGAAGGACGCGCTCACCATTCCGCTTATTGCGACCTTTGTGGCGCTTTTCATTTTTGCCTTTGACATAAAAATCCCCTCGGTTTTGGCCGACTTTATCGGCTCTACCTCGGCGGCAACGATGCCGATTTCGATGATAGTTATAGGCGCAACGCTGGGCAATGTGAAGCTTATCGACACATTCAAGGAAAAGCGCGTTTATCTTTTGGCGCTGATGCGCCTTGTGGTGTTTCCGGCGATAGTTTGGCTTATCATGAGCAATCTCACGGCAAACCATGTGCTGCTTTCCACCTGCGTTATCCTCGCGGGCTGCCCGAGCGCCGTTGTGATAACCGTGTTCGCGCTTCAATATGATTATGACGCGGAATTTGCTTCAAAAGGCATTTTGGCAACGACCGTTATGAGCATGGTTACACTGCCGATTTGGGCAATGATTCTCGGCTGAGGCGGAGGGGCAGGATATGCACATTCCGTCCGGCGCTAGCCAAACCGTGGAGCTTTTAAGCTTTGACGAAGCCCTTGCCCTATCCGGGCAAAGCGGCGGGTACGACAGCGAAAAGTGGCTCTACGTGCCCGATTTTTACACCGAGTACCGTTATATTCTCGGCACAAAGGGCGAAAACCCGCTTATTTGCATCGGCATTAACCCCTCTACCGCCGCGCCCGACGCGCTGGATAACACCTTGAAATCCGTTTCGCGTATTGCAGACGGCAACGGCTTTGACAGCTGGATAATGTTCAACGTATACGCCCAGCGCGCAACGCGCCCGGACGATATGGATAAAACCCTCAACAGCGCACTGCACGAGGAGAATATGCGCGCATTCGATTACATACTCTCGTCCGTAGCCGCTGCCGGGTACTCTCCTGCCGTATGGGCAGCTTGGGGGACGATAATCGAAAAGCGGGATTATCTGCCCGACTGCGTGCGCGATATGGTTGCACTCGGCAAAGCGCGCGGCGCGCACTGGCTCTGCGCGGGCAAAATCTCCGCAAAGGGGCATCCGCACCACCCGCTTTATCTGAGAAAGGACGAGAAAACCGTGCCTTTCGACATTGAGGGGTACTTAGATAAACTAAACGCGAAAATGAGGTGAACAGCCTTGACAGAACTCACCGGGCTTTGCCGCCTTTTGGCGGAGTACACGCCCTATAACGAGCAGGAAGCGCGCGACAGGGACGCGATGCTTGAGTTTATAAGCGCTTCGTCGATTGACCCGTACACGCGCGAGAACGAAATCGCACACGTAACAGCCTCGGCATGGATAGTAAACCGCGAGCGGACGCGGGTTTTGATGGTGTATCACAACCTTTACGATTCATGGTCGTGGACGGGCGGCCACGCAGACGGCGAGCGGGATTTGCTATTTGTGGCGCTGAAAGAAGCGCGCGAGGAGACGGGCGTGGAGCACATACGCCCGATAACGGAAGATATCTTCTCCGTGGAATGCCTGACGGTTGACGGGCATGAAAAGCGCGGCAAATACGTGCCGAGCCACATACACATGAACGTAACCTACCTCTTGGAAGCGGACGAGCAGGACACGCTCCATATCTGCGAGGGCGAAAACAGCGGCGTGAAGTGGTTTACGCTTGACGAAGCGCTGAAAGCATCGAGCGAGCCTTGGTTCGTGGAGCGGATATACAAAAAGCTTAACATGAAGCTCGGCGAATTCATACGCCGCGAAAACGAAGCTAAAACGCGATGAAGCTTCATATACTTCACTGCGGAACGGTTTCTCTCGCACCGTATGCCGCGAGCATGAGCGCTGGCAATGCCGCCGTGCTGACAGCGCCCGCAAGCGAGCGCGTTACCCTGCCCGTGAGCGCGTATTTATTGGAGCACCCGCGCGGTCTTGTGCTTATCGACACCGGCTGGTGCCGCGAGATAAGCCCGAACGGCGTACACAGCGGCAAAAGCGCGCGAAACGTGCTCGGCACTCCCCTGGCCGC
>CAYRPD010000001.1:47309-67173 GCA_964426095.1 uncultured Oscillospiraceae bacterium
ACGGCGTACACAGCGGCAAAAGCGCGCGAAACGTGCTCGGCACTCCCCTGGCCGCATTTTATCACCCCACGCTCCCCACCGGCCAAGCCATACACGAACAGCTTGCCGCGCGCGGTATAGCGCCGCGCGATTTGGAGCTTGTTATATTGACGCACCTTGACCCCGACCATGTAAGCGGCGTAAGGCACGTGCGCGAGGCGAAGCGAATAATACTGCCCGAGGACGAATATTTCTGGAGCTGTAGGACGGTGTACAAGCTGCGCCAGCCGTGGCGGCTGTGGATGGATGCGCCGATTGAGCGCGTTTATTACAGGGGCTTCGGAGACGTGCCGAACAACTGGGCGATTGATGTATTCGGGGACGGGACACTGTACATGGTGAATCTCCCTGGGCATACGGACGGTATGTGCGCAGTTGTGGCCGTGAACGGCAAAAAGTTCGCAGTAATGTGCGCGGATGCGGCGTTTTCCCGCCGCTCGTGGGAAAGCCTAGAGATACCCGGCTTCGGCTTTGACAGGCAATTGCAGCTAAAGAGCCTGAAATGGGTAAAGGAAATGAGCGAGAAGCCCGGCTGTGTCGGGGTATTTGCAAGTCATGACGCGGATATTATGCCGCAGGAAATAGAAATCTGACGAAAGGAGAACACTATGCAGAACATTTTAATAGTCGTCGATATGCAAAACGATTTTATATCCGGCGCTTTGGGGACAAAGGAGGCACAGGGCATTGTGGCGAATGTCGCGGAGAAGATAAAGAGCTTTGACGGGCGCGTTATCTTCACGCGCGACACGCATTTTGAAAACTACCTCGACACGCAAGAGGGACACAAGCTCCCCGTGCCGCACTGCATAAAAGGCACGCACGGCTGGGAAATCTGCCCGCAGCTCATTCCCCTTTGCACCGAGCCGCCCGTGGATAAGCCCACGTTCGGCAGCCGCAGCTTGGGCGATATGCTCGCCACAGCAAATCAGCGCGAGGAAATAGAGAGCATTACCCTTGTCGGGCTTTGCACGGATATTTGCGTTATCTCCAACGCGCTGTTGATTAAGGCGTTTTTGCCGGAAGTCGAAGTTAAGGTTGACGCGGCCTGCTGCGCGGGCGTTACGCCCGAAAGCCACCTGACGGCACTGAACGCAATGAAAATGTGCCAAATCACGGTGGAGAATATGTAATCAGACGCAAAAGGGTGCGCCGTAAAAGCGGCGCACCCTTTTTGTTGCGGTACGTGAAAACTCCGCGCGGACGAATCCGCGCGGAGCATTTTTTATGTGTGTTTTGCGAGCCGGGTTATCAGAGTGCGCCCTCAACGCCGTAGATGAGGTTAGGCACAACATCAATAAACCACGGGCAGAACGTAAGGATAAGTAGGACGACTATCAGGCAGACGATGAAAGGCCAAACTTCCTTCAAGAAGTCGCTTATCGGGCACTTGGTGATGCCGCAGGTGGTGAACATCATAGAGCCGAAGGGAGGCGTGATGCCGCCGATCATGATGTTGACGATTGCGACAAGGCCGAAGTGGTAAACGCCGATGCCGAGCTGACGCGCGACAGGCAGGAGAAGCGGGGTAATAATCATCAAAGCAGCGCCGCCCTCGATGAACATACCCATGATGAGCAGGATAACGTTCGTGAGCATGAGGAATACATACTTATTAGAGGTGAGGTTGAGCACGGCCATGGTGACTATACGCGGGAGGTTGATCCAAGTCATGTACTGGCCGAAAACGCTGGCCGAGACCATGATAAGGACAACGCTGGAAGTACCCGCAATGGTGTCAAGCACGATGGGGATGAGGTGCTCGCGGAAAGAGAGCTTTTTGTAAACGAGCTTACCGATGATGAAGCAGTAAAGCACCGCAACTGCGCCGCCCTCAGACGGGGTGAACAGACCGAAGCGCATACCGAGGATGATACCGAACGGGAAGAACAGACCCCAGAACGAATCAAGCGCCTGCTTCAAGATGACCTTGAGCGGGGGGAACTTGTCGCGCGTGGTGGGGTAATTGCGCTTCTTGGCGATTATCGCAACGGTAATCATCATGGAAGCGGACATCATAATGCCGGGGACATAACCGGCGGCAAAGGTGCGCCCCAAGGAAGCCTGTGCGATAAGGCAGTAAACGATGAGGTTAACTCCGGGAGGAATGACGGGCGTTGCCGCAGATGAGGCGGCGGTAATCGCTGCGGAGAAAGCGAGGGAGTAGCCGCGCTTCGTCATTTCGGGAACGAGCATTTTAGACTGCATGGCGCAGTCGGCGTTGGCAGAGCCGGAGCAGCCGCCCATGAGCATGGAGAGCAGCACGTTGACCTGCGCAAGACCGCCGCGCATATGACCCGTGACGCATTCGCAGAAGTCCATAAGCTTGTCGCTTATGCCGCCGAAGTTCATGACCGAGCCGGACATGATGAAAAACGGGATAGCGAGCATGGAGAACGACTGCGTGGAGTTCATAACCTTTTGGAGCAAGAGCCAGCACTGGGTGCTGGGGTCAAGCACGAGGAAGTAGAAGAACGTAGAACCGAAAAGGGCGTAAACGATGGGAAGCCCCGCGAAGTAAAGCAGGAACACCATGAATACGGGAATCAGCTGAGTAAATGTCAATGTCATCAGAAGTTCCCTCCTTCAACCTGGTGGCCGACCAAATCTTCGGTTTCGGCTTTCTTTATGATGTGCAGTCTGTCGGTCAGCATGAAGTAGATAGAATAAATCGTAGAAAGGCCGAAGCCGATGGGTACTGCAATGCCGGTGAAAATCTTGGGGATACGCAAAATGTCGGTAAGGGCGGGTTTCCAAACACCTCTGACAAAGAGAAGATTGTACGCGTACTCCGAGCAAATATAAGTGAGCATGATAAGGATAAGAAGCTCAATTATGCTCACAACGAGCAGCAAAGTCTCTCTCGCCTTTTCGGGCAGCAGATTAACAACTATGTCAACGCCCAGGTGCGCGTGCTTGCGGTAAGCATACGCGCTGCCGATGAACACCGTCCACACAAACAGGCTCGTAACAATTTCCTCGCTCCACTGAAGCGGAGAATTCAAGAAGTAGCGCATGAGAACATTCAGGTTAACCAAGAATACACACGCGCACAGCGTAGAGCCGGTTATGATAGCATCAAGGTTCATCAGTATGTACTTGAAGCTAACTTTTTTCTTCATATTAATTCCTTAGTAAAGTTTTAGTTAAGTATTTTATGTCAGTCGTTAACTTTCTTAACGACCCCATATAGCACCTGACCGAACTGCCCAATATGGACAGTCCGGTCAAGAAGTGTTTAATTGTGATTTTTGACTTTAATCAGTCAAAGCTATGCCTTACTTGTTGTTGGCACGGAACTCGGCAACGAGACCCTTGAGCTGATCGTAGGCTTCGTAGGTGGAGCCGTACTCTTCAACGATCCAGTCGATAACGGGAGCGCAAGCATCGGCAAACGCATCGAGGTCAACCTCGTTCCAGGTAACGCCCTGGCTCTTGAGGAACTCGATCTGGGTGGCTTCGTCTTCCTCGCAGGAAGTCTGTTCCCACATACCGCACTCGTAAGCGCACTCTTCGATTATGGTCTGGTACTTCTCGGGGATGGTGTTCCAGCAATCCTCGGAGATGAAGAGCCAACGGGTTGCAATGAGGTGGTTGGTCTCGGCAACTTTCTTAACGAGCTCGTAGGGGTTGCCCGCACCGGACAGGGTGGAGACAGAACCCTCGAAGCCTTCAACAACGCCGGAGGAGATGGCGGAGAGGCATTCGGTGAAGCTCATGGGGTTGGCAGTTGCGCCCAGGCACTCAAGAGTCTTGGTGAAGAGAGCGGAAGAGGTAGCACGCAGGACGTGACCGTTCAGATCTTCGGGAGTGTAAACGTCAAGGTTGGTGACGACGGAGCGGAAACCGAAAGAGTAGTGCGTGTCAAGGACGTGGATGCCCTGGGCAGCAAGCTCTGCTTCAAGGTTTGCAACGAAGTCGGAATCCATAACGTAGTTGTATTCCTCGTTGGTGCTGTAGAGCATGGGAGCGAGAACCATTGCGGCATCGCCGGCGTAGTCAGCGAAGAGGGAAGGCTCTTCAAGACCCATCCAGTTTTCGCCGTTGACGGCACGGGTGACGGAGTCGCCGTAGCAGTCAAGCTCGTTCTGGCCGTAGTAGGTGACGTTGATGTGACCCTCGGTTCTCTCGGTGATCATCGCAGCCAGCTTTTCGGAAGCTTTGTAGTTCCACTCAGTGGGCTGGAAGACGTTAGAGAACTTAATGTCAAGGTAGAAATCGTCAGCCGCGTCGGCTGCACCCTCTGCCTCAGTGGAAGCGGCGGGAGCGGAGCTGTTGCCGCAAGCGCACAGTGCAAACACCATGACAAGCGCAAGAAGCATTGCAATAAGTTTCTTCATGTTTTTCTCCTAACTTTTTGTTTTTGTGTTCAAACCGAAAACAGCAAGCGCTAAGCAAAACAAACAGATTTACACCGAGCGCATAAAAATAAATAAACACCCCATATTCAGCTTTCTTAACGGCGGCTGAAAAACAGGATATTTGCTTAGTTACACGGGGGTGCAAGCTAAGTGCTTCCTTATGATTACTGTTAACAGTTTGTTAAGTCACGGGTAGAATACACCATAATCCGTCACTTTGTCAATGCGTTTTGCCGTTTTCTGGCTTAAAAAATCAACAATCAGCGTTATGCACCAAAATCGGCTTTAAAATTTGGTAAAATTAATTTTTTAGCAATGTTTGCAAATGTTTTGGCAAGCTCTGTATAGACCGACATAAAAAGGGTGCAGACATAAATCTGCACCCTTTTACATGATTTTTCTTTAAATTCGCACGATTTTTGCTTACAAAGCGCCCTCTACACCGTAGATGAGGTTGGGAACAACATCAATAAACCACGGGCAGAACGTAAGGATAAGCAAGACGACTATCAGGCAGAGTATAAACGGCCAAACTTCCTTCAAGAAGTCGCTTATCGGGCAATTGGTGATGCCGCAGGTGGTGAACATCATAGAGCCGAAGGGAGGCGTGATGCCGCCGACCATGATGTTAACGATTGCGACAAGGCCGAAGTGGTAAACGCCGATGCCGAGCTGTCTTGCGACAGGGAGAAGAAGCGGAGTGATTATCATCAAGGCCGCGCCGCCCTCAAGGAACATACCCATGATGAGCAGGATAACGTTCGTGAGCATGAGGAACACGTACTTATTCGAGGTGAAGTTCAGCACCGCCATGGTGACAATCTTCGGGAGATTGATCCACGTCATGTACTGGCCGAAAACACTGGCGGAAACCATGATAAGCACAACGCTGGAAGTACCGGCGATAGTGTCAAGCACGATGGGGATGAGGTGCTTGCGGAAAGAGAGCTTTTTATAGACAAACTTGCCGATGATGAAGCAATAAAGCACCGCAACCGCGCCGCCCTCTGACGGGGTGAAGAGACCGAAGCGCATACCGAGGATGATGCCGAACGGGAAGAACAGCCCCCAGAACGACTCAAGCGCCTGCTTCAGGATGACCTTTACGGGCGGGAATTTATCGCGCGTGGTGGGGTAATTGCGCTTTTTGGCGATTATCGCGACAGTTATCATCATGGCAGCGGACATCATGATGCCGGGAACATAGCCCGCGGCAAAGGTGCGCCCCAAGGAAGCCTGGGCGATAAGGCAGTAAACGATGAGGTTAACTCCGGGAGGAATGACGGGCGTGGCCGCAGACGAGGCCGCAGTGATAGCCGCAGAGAACGCCTTGGAGTAGCCGCGCTTTTCCATTTCGGGGACAAGCATTTTAGACTGCATGGCGCAGTCGGCATTAGCAGAGCCGGAGCAGCCGCCCATGAGCATGGAGAGCAGCACGTTGACCTGCGCAAGACCGCCGCGCATATGACCCGTGACGCATTCGCAGAAGTCCATAAGCTTGTCGCTTATGCCGCCGAAGTTCATGACCGAGCCGGACATGATGAAAAACGGGATAGCGAGCATGGAGAACGACTGCGTGGAGTTCATAACCTTTTGCAGCAAGAGCCAGCACTGGGTGCTGGGGTCAAGCACGAGGAAATAGAAGAAGGTTGACCCGAAAAGGGCGTAAACAATGGGAAGCCCCGCAAAGTACAGCAGGAACACCATGAATACGGGAATCAACTGAGTAAATGTTAATGTCATCAGAAGTTCCCCCCTTCTACTTGGTGGCCGGCTTCAAGCGTTTCTTTCTTTTTAATAATGTGCAGTCTGTCGGTCAGCATGAAATAGATAGAATAAATCGTAGAAAGGCCGAAGCCGAGAGGCACTGCAATGCCGGTGAATATCTTGGGGATACGCAAAATGTCCGTGACGGCGGGCTTCCACACGCCTCTGACGAACAAGAGATTGTAGGCGTACTCAGAACAGATAACAGTCAGCATAATGAGGATAAGCAGCTCAACTATGCTAACAATGAACATAAGCACTTCCTTGGTTTTGCCGTGTAGCATATTGACAACGATATCAACGCCGAGATGCGCGTGCTTGCGGTAGGCATAGGCGCTGCCGATGAACACCGTCCACACGAAAAGGCTGGTAACTATCTCTTCGCTCCACTGCAAGGGAGCTTTGAAGATATAGCGCATAAGCACATTCAAATTAACCAGCACAACGCAGGCACAGAGAGTTACGCCCGTGATGACAGCGTCAAGGTTTTGCAATATGTACTTGAGGCTTACTTTCTTTTTCATATGTTTTCCTTTCGTTAAGATTTACCTTAAAACAGTTAAGGAATTGTTAAGACGAGCATTAGTTTACACCCGATTTGCGCAAACTGTCAATCCGAATTTACTTATATGCTATGAAAACAAGCAATAATCGTCATAGCGCACAAAAAACGACAGTGTTTTTTGTTATAAATAAAAGTTTGACAATTGTTTTCATTTTGTTCGATTTGATGTATTATTATAAATTGATTATAAAAACTCACACAGGAGCAAGCAATGGCATTATACGAAGTTAAAATGAAGCACACGGAAGAGAGCTTAACGGCGCTTGCGCATATGCAATATGACCTCTTTTGTTCCTCTAACCGCATTGCGAGAACGGCAGTCGCGGCGGGGCTTTTCGTGTTCGGCGCGCTTAATTACACCGAGTGGTGGGGGCTGATGCTCATTGCCTACGGCAGCTATCTTATCTCCAGCAAGTATGCCGCCGCGAACCGCACGGCAAAGCAGGTTTCAAAGCAGATTAAGGACGCGGGCGGCGAATACCCCTCGTCAAAATACTTATTTGAAGAAAACCAAATGCGCGTTATCACCCTGCCGAATAAATCCGAGCTTGACCCTCTCCCCTACTCCAAGGTGGCCGGGCTTGGCGCGGATCTATATAACTATTACATCTTTCAAAACGAATACGGCGGGTACATGATTCCCAAGGCCGAGCTTGGCGATAAGAGCGCGGAGTTTAAAGCTTTTATCGAAAAGAAAACGGGCAAGCTCTTTGTATCTAAGCGCAGCCGCTTTGTCGCTCTGCGCGAATGGATGCGCAAGAAAAACAGCGAGCCGTACCACCTATGATTTAAACGCAAAAAACAGCTTCTTCGGTAATTCACGAAGAAGCTGTTTTTTTGTTATGCGGTTTTACAATTCCTCAACGGTGAGGATGTTATCCATGCTCTGCAAGCCTTTCAAAAGCCCGGTGTCAAGGCCGTTGCGGCTGGCCTGAACGGTGATAACGGCGCTGTAGCGATGTCGCCCGTCATCGTCCGTGACACGGCTTATCTCGAGCCCGCTCATTTTCACCTTATGCTCGCGCAGGGAGTGAACGATGTGTTCGATGCTCTCGGCCTTGTAGTATTCAATATACACATTCGTGTCCGTGAGCTTGCGGGCAAAGCGATATTCGATTTTCACGAGCAGCAGCTCCGCCACGAGCACCATGAACGTGGCAAACACCGCGCCCTCGATATACCCCGCACCGCAGACAAGGCCGATAATCGCGCTTGTCCACAAGCCGGCGGCGGTAGTAAGCCCTTTTACGCGCTGGCGATTCGTGACGATAATCGTACCCGCGCCGATAAAGCCGATACCGGCAACAACCTGCGCGCCGAGACGCGCCACGTCCGTATAAAGGCCGAGGACGAGATAAAGATACTGGCTTGTCAGCGTGGTGACAGCCGCGCCCAAGCAGATAAGAATATGCGTTCTAAACCCCGCCGGGCGGCGCTTATATTCGCGCTCTATGCCGATAAGCCCGCCGCACAATACGGCAAGCACCAAACGCACCGAAACGCCGAGGAAGGTCATTTCGCGCACAAAATCCAAACAAGCTATCATTTCTACTCCCCCTTACACTTCGTCTATAGCCACAATGCCGTCAAGCGTGGATAGCTCGGCCAAGACCTCGGCGTGTTCGCGGCGGCGCGGCAGCTTCATGGTGAAAAGAACACTGAACTGCGCCATATGCTCGCGCTTGTCCTTTTCGATTTCGACATCGAAGAGGTTTATACCCTCGGTCTTGATGTGGTTGACGATGTTGCCGAGGTTTTCAAAGGAGTCCATTTCGACATAGACGGTCATGTTCTTAGAGGTGGCGAGCATGGCCTCTTCAATAAGGGGCAGGAGCGTCATGGATAGGACAATAAGCGCAATGCCGATAACGACGCATTCATAAAACCCCGCGCCCACAGCAAGCCCCATGCACGCCGAAGCCCAAAGCCCGGCAGCAGTGGTGAGCCCTTTTACCTCTTGCCGCCCGGTGACGATGATAGTACCCGCGCCGAGAAAGCCCACACCGTTTATAACCTGCGCGCCGAAGCGGGAGACATCGGTTTTGATGCCTATCTCCTGCGCGGTGGCGAGCCAAGCGTGATTGAGCATATAGTCAAGATACTGGCTGAGCATAACCGTCATGGCTGCTCCCAGTGCGACAAACATATACGTGCGAAAGCCCGCGCCGCGCCGCTTTTTCTCGCGTTCAAAGCCGACTATGCCGCCCATGAGCATGGCAAGGGCAACGCGAAGCATCATGGAGTAAATATTAAATTCTCGAAGGTATGATAAGACTTCGTTCATTTTCTCTCTCGCTTATAAGAATATTTTATCAAGTAGTGTGCAAAGCCCGTCAAGAGTGCTGATTGTATAATCGGGCCGTATATCCTCGCGCGGGGGCTTATTGTCGGGGTTAAACCAGCAGGTTTTCAGCCCCGCATTTATGCCGCCGCGAATATCGGAAGTTAAGCTGTCCCCCACGACAAGGGACATACGCGCGTCAAAGCCGGGAATGCGGGCAAAGCAAAGGTCGAAAAATTCCTTTGCGGGCTTTGTCGCGCCGAGCTGCTCGGAGATGAAAATCCCCTCGAAATACTTGCCTATGCCGGAGCTTTTAAGGCGCGCGGCTTGAATGTCGGCGCTGCCGTTGGAGATGATGAAAAGGCGGTAGTTGCCGTTTAGCTTTTCCAGCAGCTCCGGCGCACCGGGGACAAAATAGTACCCCTCGCAAAGATGCTTTGCGTAGCTATCCTCCGCGCTCTGCGCGTCAAGCGGTAAATCAAGCTTTGAAAAGAAAACCTCAAACCGCCCGACAAGCGTTTGCTGACGGGTTATTCTCCCCTCTTCAAGCCACTCCCAATGCTGCGCATTAATCGCGCGGAAAAGGGAAAGGCGCTCGGGCGTAAGCTCCTCGCCGTGCTCGGAAAGCATTTTTTCCATAGCGGCGGCTTCCTGCTGATTGAAATCAAGCAGGGTGTTATCCAAGTCCATTAATAAAATCGGCTTTTTCTCTTGCATGGGCTTTTCCTCATTTAAGCGCCTTGAGCGCTTCCGCAACAGGCTCTAAGTGCATACCGAGCGAGGCTTTCACCAGCACATTGTCGCCTTTTTGTATGTATTCGGGTATGGCGGCGATAAGCTCATCGCGCGTTTGAAAATGGCGCGCCTTATCGCCGAGGGCAGCCGTAATATTCTTCGACAGCTCCCCATAGGCCGCAACAAAATCCACGCCCTTACTGAGCGCATATTCGCCCAGCGCGCGGTGATGCTCCGGGGAATCATCCCCCATTTCGCGCATATCGCTGAACACGCAGACATGGCGGCCGGGAAGCTCGACAAGCGAATCCACGGCACAGCGCATGGAATCGGGGTTTGCGTTGTAGCAGTCATCTATGAGCGTGATATACCCCGTATTGGTGACTGCGCCGCGTCTGCCGACAGTGTGGAAAGCGGCAATCCCGGCGGCGATTTCCTCATCCGTCAGCCCCAAGATAAGCCCGACAGCCGCCCCTTCAAGCGCGGCATACACCATGTGCCGCCCGTAAGACGGAATGCGCACGGGAATGACGCGGTTTTCAAAGACAATCTCACAGCTTGCGCCGTTTTCCCCGTCAAAGCGGAGGTTTTGCGCGCGCACGGCGCAATCCTCGCCCAAGCCGTAGCTTATAATGCGCTGGGGGCAGGATAGGGCGCGAAGCTTTTCATCATCGCCGTTTATTATAACCGTGCCGTCCTCCGGCATGAAAGAGAGCATTTCGGTTTTTGCCTTAAAAACGCCGTCAAGGTCATGCAAAAACTCCAAATGCGCGTGGCCTATAACCGTGAACACGGCTATGCTCGGCCTTGCCATAGAAGCAAGCACGCTCATCTCGCCAAAGCCCGATATGCCCATTTCCACCACGGCCAGCTCATGCTCGCGCGTAATGCGAGAGAGCGTCATGGGTACGCCGATGTGGTTATTCAAATTCCCCTCGGTTTTCAAAACGTTCATGCGCTGAGAGAGGACCGACCATATCATTTCCTTGGCCGTTGTTTTGCCGACTGAGCCGGTTATTCCGACAACGGGGATATTTATCTTCTCGCGACAGGCGCGCATGATATCCTCAAGCGCACTTTGCACAGAGGGTACGACAATCACGCCGCGCGCTTCCCCCTCCGGCACATACTCGGCAAGGCAACACACAGCGCCCTTATCAAGCGCGGTGGAGATATATTTATGCCCGTCCGTATTCTCGCCGCGATAGGCCACGAACATATCACCCGGCTTTACGGCGCGGCTGTCTATAATCACTTCGCCGAACGCGGCGGAAAGCTCCGCTTCGCCGTGCAATTCGCCGCCGCAGGCCGTTAACGCATCCTTAACCGTGAAATTCAACATATTTTAAACCTCCCGAGGGGGCAATTAATGTAATATATGAATCATACCACATAATTTTATTTCTTCAAGGGTTAATTTCAAAAAAATTAGTGCATTAGATGATAAAGTATGTTATAATGCAACTTGACTGATAATTTGCAAAGGAATTGAAAAGAGTATGAGTTACGTTGTGGTGGATTTGGAATGGAATCAGGCCATGAGCTCCAAATCCTCCGTTTTTAATAAGCTTCCGATTCATCTGCGCGGCGAGATAATCGAAATCGGCGCGGTGAAGCTTGACGAGAATATGCAACCTGCGGAAGAGCTGACGATAGACGTTAAGCCCGTTTATTTTAAACGTATGCACTACAAGGTGAAGAAAATCACGGGCTTTGACAAGGAACGCCTTGCCCACGGTATCGCCTTTGCCGACGCTTTGAATGAGCTTCGCGCCTTTTGCGGGGACGATGTGACCTTTATCACCTGGGGCTGTGACGACCAAGGGATTTTGGAGCAGAACATCATCATCCACGACCTCGACTGGGACTGGATTGCAGGCTGGGTCAACCTACAGCTTATCTACAATCTCCAAACCGGGGGCGACAAAAACCAAAAGTCGCTCGCGAGCGCGATGGAGCATTTTGAAATCGAACAAACGCGCGTGGCGCATGACGCGCTGGGCGATGCGTACAACACGGCGCTTGTGTGCACAAAGCTTGATATGCAAGAGGGCTTGCGCCTTTACCCGGACGCGGCGCGTATACTCGCTTCGCGTATGCCCAATTACAAGCCGCCCGTGGAGCGCACGGGCGAAGACCCGATTGAGCACGAAACCTTTGAGGGCTACGAGAGCAAGGCCGCCGGGTTTAATGACGCTCGCCTTGCGCAGCTCGTTTGCCCCGTGTGCGGCAGCACAACCACGGGGGCAAAGTGGGTCAACCAAGGGGATCAGCGCTACATGAACATTTTCACCTGCGAAAATGACGGGGCGTACCTCGTGCGGGCGAAGTTTCGCAAGAGCGATAACCTCACATGGTCGGCAAACAAGCTCGTATACAAGGCAACGCCCGAAATGGCGGACTTTTATAAGGCCAAGGCCGCGCAATCGCGGCGGCGCGGCAGAAGCCACGGCAACCGCCGCTCGCGCCCGGCAAAATGATAAAATACAGAGCCGAAGTTGAAAGGCTCTGTATTTTTGTGTGCTTGTTTCACGGACTGTTCATTTTATTTTAATAGTTTCGTATTTATGAGCGCGGCAAACGGTGCTATATTTCATACCTATGAAAAAAGAGACGGAGGATAATTGAATGGGATTTTGGATGAAGCTGCTTATATGCTTTCTCGCGGGAGCGGGTGCAGGGATAGGCACGGGCTTTGCGGGCATGAGCGCGGCGGCGGTGATAGGGCCGATGCTGATTACCTTTCTCGGCGTTCCGGCGTATCAGGCTGTGGGAATCGGCCTTGCAAGCGATGTTTTAGCCAGCGCGAGCAGCGCATGGACATACAAAAAGCACGATAACTTAGATGTAAAAAACAGTCTCATCCTGCTTATCACCGTGCTTATTATGACGGTTGTGGGCAGCGCCGTGGCAAGCCTTTTGCCCGAAAAGGCCATGAGCGGCACAATGCAGATAGCCATGATATTCATCGGGCTGCGCTTTTTATTAAAGCCCGTCACGACAACCAAGGAGCAAATGGCCGCCGTGAGCAAAAAAGAGCAAATTATAAAGTCCGTAATCGGCGGAATGCTCGTGGGGTTTATTTGCGGCTTTGTGGGAGCGGGCGGCGGCATGATGCTTTTATTCGTACTGACCTCATTTCTCGGCTATGAAATGCACATGGCCGTGGGGACGAGCGTATTTATAATGGCGTTCACCGCGCTGACAGGCTCGGTAAGCCACTTTGCGATAGGCGGTACACCCGATATAACCTGCCTTGTCCTCTGCGTTCTCTTCACGCTGCTTTGGGCGAAAATCGCTGCCGTTATAGCGAACAAGGCAAGCGCCGTGACATTAAACCGCGTGGTGGGCGTTGTGATGATAGCTACAAGCGCGGTTATCCTCGCGGTGAATTATCTTTAATAAAAACCATAGCAAAATATTTTTTCTGAAAACAAGTCAAAAAAGCTCCGGAGACCTGCCGAAAGGCAAGTTTCCGGAGCTTTTTTGTTCGGCTTTCAGCGAAACAGAATTATCATTCTGTTTTGCTACAGCCGTCCTAGGCTATCCTTAAATAATAATTATGTAAACTATATTAAGTGAATTAGATTATGTTTACTTCTTTGCTACTATATTGTCCTTATCCTTGTAGATATGCTTTGCGGGGATAACGCCGCGCACGCAAGAGGTGGGGTAAACGTTCGATTCGCGTCCTATGACCGTGCCGGGGTTGAGAACGCTGTTACAGCCGACTTCAACCTCGTCCCCCAGCATTGCGCCCACTTTTTTGCGCCCGGTTTCGATGCTCTTGCCCGGATCTTTGATGACGACATTTGTTTTGTCGGATTTTACGTTGCTGGTGATAGCGCCCGCGCCCATATGGGACTTATAGCCAAGGACGGAATCGCCGACATAGTTATAATGCGGGACTTGGACTTTATCAAAGAGGACAACGTTTTTAAGCTCCGTGGAGTTGCCGACAACGGCTTCCTTGCCGACTATGGCGCTGCCGCGAATGAAAGCGCAGTGGCGAATCTCCGCACCGTGGTCGATGATGCAGGGAGAGCCGATGTAAGCCGAGGGAAACACAGTTGCATCCTTCGCAATCCAAACCCCGTCAGAGGGGTGGTCGTACTCATCTGGGGAAAGCGTTTCGCCGAGGACGAGGATAAAATCCTTTATCCCGTCAAGCACTTCCCAAGGGTAGGTTTTGCCGTCAAAAAGCTTCGCGGCAATGGTTTTATCCAAATCAAAAAGCTCTTTAATCTCAGTCATGTTATTTCACCTTTATAAGCTTTCCCGCCGCTTGCATGGCGGCGATTATTTCGTCCACCTTTTCTTCGCAAAGCTCCTGCGTGCCTGCTTCAACCATGACGCGCAATAAAGGCTCTGTCCCGCTCTTGCGCAGAACAACGCGCCCTTCATCGCCGAGCGCGGCTTCTACCTTTTCAACCGCGGCCTTGACCTCGGCACAATTGAGCGTTTCATCCTTATCAGTGACGACAACGTTTTTGAGCTTTTGCGGGTACATTGTCATGCCGGAAGCGAGCACGGAAAGCGGCTGCTTGGTCTCGGTGACGGTTTCCATGATTTTAATGGCGGTCAAAATGCCGTCCCCGGTGTTTGCAAGACGGCCGAAAATAATATGGCCGGACTGCTCGCCGCCGATGAGGTGGCCGTTTTTGCGCATATTCTCGGCAACGTACTTATCGCCGACGGCGGTTTTCTCGTAGCCGATTTCAAGCGCGTCAAGCGCTTTATAAAGGCCCATGTTGGACATAATAGTGGTGACGACCTTGGAAGAGCCGAGCGAGCCGTGCTCTTTCATATATTTTGCGCAAACGTAGAGGATATGATCGCCGTTTATGATGTTGCCCTTATCGTCCACGGCAAGGCAGCGATCGGCATCGCCGTCAAAGGCAAAGCCGACATCGAGCCTATTCTGCACGACGAAATCGCGCAGGCGCTCAATATGCGTAGAGCCGCAGTCAACATTGATATTAAGCCCGTCGGGGTGGTTGTTGATAACATAGGTGTCAGCGCCCAAGGCATCAAACACGCTCTTCGCCATTTGCCATGTGCTGCCGTTGGCGCAGTCAAGGCCGATGCGATAATCCTTATAAGAGCGCGTGGCAAGGGAGATGAGATAGCCGATGTAGCGGTTGCGCCCGGCGGCATAGTCCACCGTGCGGCCTATCTTCTCGCGCTCGGCATAGGGAAGAGCGGTATCACTGTCAATATACTCTTCAATTCCGTCAAGCACCTTTTCGTCCATCTTCTCGCCGTTGGAGTTTATGAGCTTAATGCCGTTATCGTAATAGGGATTGTGGCTGGCGGAAATCATAATGCCGCAGTCAAAATCATCGGCACGGGCGACATAGGAAACGCTGGGCGTACTCGTGACGTGCAGGAGATACGCATCCGCGCCGGAAGCGGTAAGCCCGGCGCAAAGGGCGTTTTCAAACATATAGCTGGAGCGGCGGGTATCCTTACCGATGACGACTTTGGCCTTATGGCTCTGCCCGTAATACCAGCCGAGATAACGGCCGATTTTAAAAGCGTGTTCAACGGTCAGGCTTTTGTTCGCTTCGCCGCGAAAACCGTCAGTTCCGAAATATTTTCCCATTATTAATTCTCCTTTTTGTAGTTCTCACGCCGTGGAATTGAAAAAAAACATCACAGCATGGCAGCCGCGTCCTCGTCCGCAAGGACGGTGACGTTCAACGGTATCTGCAAAAATGCGGCGGGGATAACGCTGTCATCCCGCGCATAGAGCATTTGAAAAACTGCCCCGGCCTTATCGCGCCCCGTGGCAAGGACAATGATATCACGCGCGCCGGTAATGGTCTTTATGCCCATGGTGACAGCGCTCTCGGGTACGTTCTCTTCGCCGCCGAAGCTATCAGCCAGCTGGCGGCGCGTGGCGGGGGCTAAGCGCTGTACGCGCGTGAGCGTATTATACTGCGTGCCGGGTTCGTTATACCCGAAATGCCCGTTATGCCCCAAGCCGATTACGGCTAAATCTATACCGCCCAGCTCAGCAAGTAGCGCATCGTATTTTTCCGGCGCATTTTCGTCCGGGAAAAAGCGGTTAGCGTCAGCTACGCCGACTTTATCCAATAGCTCCCGCTCCAATTGCGCGCGGCAGGAGCGCTCTTGCGGCGCGCCGACATACTCCGTCACGGCGAATACGCGCGCTTTTTCAAAGGAAATTTCTTTATTTTCGCTCATGGCGCACAAAAGCGAGAAAAGCCCTGTCATGCTGCGCCCGGTGGAAAAAGCGAGCACGGCATGGGGCTTTTCGTCCAGCAGCGCCTTGATGCGAAGCGCCGCAGTTTCATAAAGTTTAGATTTATCGGAAATAATTGTTTTCATAAAGCTGCCTCCAAAAATGCAAACTAGCACCGGGGTGTTTTCGATGGCAATTATTATAATAAGAACGGTTATAATATACGCGGCACTGCTCGCGGCAATGCGCCTTTCGGGCAAGCGGCAGATAGGTGAAATGGAGCTTTCGGAATTTGCCGTGGCGGCGCTGATAGCGGATTTGGCTTCTCAGCCGTTGCAGGACTTGGGGATTCCGATGATAAACGGGCTTGTGCCGATTATCACGCTTTTCTGCTGCGAGGTGGGGATATCGCGCCTTGCGCTAAAAAGTGCGAGGGTACGCAAGCTATTATACGGCAAGCCCAGCATATTGATTAAAAAAGGGCAGATAGTGCAAGAGGAAATGCGCAAAAACAGCTTCACAACCGATGAGCTTATGCAACAGCTCCGCAACCAAGGGTGTATAGACATAAGCCGCGTGGAATACGCCGTGCTGGAAACGGACGGGCGTGTAAACGTGCTGCTCTATCCGCGCGAGCAGGCGGTGACGGCGGCGCTTATGAACTTTGCCCCGCCCGATGCGGGCTACCCCGTGACGATAATAAGTGACGGGAAAATAAGCGAAGAGAACATGAAGCTGATGAAGCTTGACGATAAAAAGCTCAAAAAGGAGCTTGATAAACGCAAGCTAAAGGACACAAAGGAAGTATACCTCATGACCGTGAACGACAATAACGAGATATACCTCGCCGCAAAGGAGAGCGCAAAATGACAAAGAGAGAATACGTTGCCATCGCGGCGATAATACTGCTCACAGCGCTGTCGGTATATAATCTATCCAGCATAGACGCGCTCACGGGCGACATAGGGATAGCGCTTTCAAAATCGCAAAGCGCGGCGGAAAAGCTCGACTTCAAAGGGGCGAGGGAGTATTTAGCCGAGGGGCTGGAGCTGTGGCTGAACGCCGATGAATACACCCACATTTTTCTGCGCCACCCGGAGATAGACTCCACAGCGGATGCGTTTTATGAGCTACAGGAAGTGCTATATCAAGAGGATATAACCGCCTGTGCCCCGGCCTATAATAAGCTCCGGTATCACCTAGAAAGCATAAGCTCAATGGAGCACATTACACTCGGCAGTATATTATGAATCGCCCTCGGTCAAGAGCTTTGAAAGCTCTTCCATGAAGGTGTTGATATCTTTAAAGCTGCGATAAACCGAGGCAAAGCGAACATACGCAACCTCGTCAATGTCCTTTAAGCGCACCATAACCATCTCGCCGATCTCGACGGTTTTAATCTCGCGCTCAAGGCCGCTTTGAAGCTCCTGCTCAATATCGTCGGCAATCTCTTCAAGCTTGGCAAGGGACACGGGGCGCTTCTCGCTCGCGCGAACCATGCCGTTTATAAGCTTCATCTTGTCAAAGGACTGGCGGCTGCCGTCACGCTTGACAACGACAAGGGGCATACGCTCGATTATTTCATAAGTGGTGAAGCGCTTGCCGCAGGCAAGGCATTCACGGCGGCGGCGGATTGTCGCCCCCTCTTCGGCAGGGCGGGAATCAATTACCTTGCTCTCCGTGTAACCGCAAAAAGGACATTTCATAGCTTTATCTCCCAATATAATGTTTATACGAACTCAAACGCGAAAATTATACCACATTGTCTATCATAATGCCACAATTTTTTTCGCATAATCGTAAAATCCGCCGCGCGGCAGGGTCTCCCCTATCCGCGCGGCGGACTGTGCGTTTTATTCTTCCTTTGTGTCAGATTATCTCGGTTACGTTGTAATCCTTGGCCTCGACCGCCGCTTTGAGTACGGCACTGTCAACCTCGTGCGCGAGGGTAACAACGGCAGAGCCGTCCGCGTGGCTGACCTTGGCCTCGGCTACGCCGTCAACGGCTTCCAGCGCCTTTTTAACGGCGGCTTCACAGTGCGGGCACATCATGCCGGTGATTTTCATTGTCTTTTCCATGGTTTTTTCGTTCTCCTTAATTTTAGTGTGTTTTTTGTGCTTTTTATGATCGTGACTTGCGTCATGAAGCTTGAATAAATTGAGCCGCAGAGCGTTTGAAACAACACAGAAGCTCGATAAGCTCATTGCCGCTGCACCCAGCATGGGGTTTAGCGTCAAGCCGAACGAAACGAACGCGCCCGCCGCAATGGGAATGCCGATGGCGTTATAGAAAAACGCCCAAAAGAGGTTTTCGCGGATATTGCGGAGCGTGGCACGGCTGAGCCGCAGCGCCGCCGGGACATCCGTGAGCCTGCTTTGCATCAAGACAACATCCGCTGCATCTATGGCGACATCCGTTCCAGCGCCGATAGCAATGCCGACATCGGCGCGCGTGAGAGCGGGGGCATCGTTAATCCCGTCCCCAACCATTGCCACGCTTCCCTCGCGCATGAGCGCGCGGATTACGCTCTCCTTACCGTCCGGCAGTACCCCAGCTATAACCTCATCTATCCCCGCCTGTGCGCCGATGGCCTTGGCGGTATGCTCGTTATCCCCGGTTAACATAACAACACGAACGCCCATGTTTTTCAGCTCCCGAACGGCTTGGGCGCTGTCGGGCTTTATGACATCGGCCACGGCGATAATGCCGAGGGGCGCATCCCCTAAAGCAAAGAGCAGCGGGGTTTTGCCCTCTTGGGAAAGGGCAAGGGCGCTGTTTTGGATTCCAGGGGTGAGCACGACAAGGGAGCTAATATAATCAAGCTTCCCGCCGACAAGCCTTTTGCCGTCACACTCGCCCACAAGCCCGTTGCCGGGCAGGGCGCGAAAGGCCGTAACCTCTCCGGGTGCGCTCTCCTTTTCCTCGGCGTAGGCAATGACCGCGCGGGCAAGCGGGTGTTCGCTTTTTTGCTCGAGTGCATAGGCGTAGTATATAAGCGCCGCTTCATCCACGCCCGGTGCGGGAACGATATCCGTCACGCGCGGCTCGCCGGAGGTGACCGTGCCGGTTTTATCAAGGGCGACTATATCCACACGCCCCGTAACCTCAAGGGAAGCGGCGGTTTTGAACAAGATACCGTTTTTCGCGCCCAAGCCGCTGCCGACCATGATCGCCACGGGCGTGGCAAGCCCCAAGGCGCACGGGCAGCTGATAACCAGCACAGAGATGCCGCGCGCGAGGGCAAAGCCCACGCCGCGCCCGAGGATGAGCCACACCGCCGTGGTGATAACGGCAAGGGTGATAACCGTGGGGACAAATACGCCTGAAACCTTGTCGGCAAGCTTTGCAATCGGCGCTTTCGTGGCCGCCGCATCGGAGACCATTTGGATGATTTGCGAGAGGGTTGTATCCTCGCCGACACGCGTGGCGCGGCATTTTAAAAAGCCGGATTGATTCACCGTTGCGGCAGAGACTTTGTCCCCCGCCTGTTTGTCAACGGGCGCGCTTTCGCCCGTGAGCGCGGCTTCGTTTACGGCGCTTTTGCCCTCGATTACAACGCCGTCCACGGGTATGCTCTCCCCGGGCCGAACGATGAACACATCGCCTATCGCGACCTCGTCAATATTAACGGTGATTTCATGTCCGTCACGCTCCAAGGTAGCTTCCTTGGGGGCAAGCTTCATAAGCCCCTTGAGCGCGTCCGTTGTTTTTCCCTTGGAGCGCGCTTCAAGCATTTTGCCAACGGTGATAAGCGTCAAAATCATGGCGGCGGATTCAAAATACAGCTCGTGCATATATCCGTGCGCGCTGACATTATCGCCGCGCGCGACAGCCCCCGTCATGGCAAAGAGGGCATAGGTGCTGTAAATAAACGCAGCGGACGAGCCGAGCGCCACGAGCGAATCCA
>CAYRPD010000001.1:67273-69476 GCA_964426095.1 uncultured Oscillospiraceae bacterium
GCATAGGTGCTGTAAATAAACGCAGCGGACGAGCCGAGCGCCACGAGCGAATCCATATTCGCCGCGCCGCGAGCCAGCGCCGTATAGCCGCTTATGAAAAAGCGTTTATTGATTATCATAACCGCGATAGTGAGCAAAAGCTGCACGAGCGCCACGGCAACGCAGTTCCCCTCAAAAAACGCCGGCAGAGGCCAGCCCCACATCGTATGCCCCATGGAAAAATACATGAGGACAACGAGAAAACCGAGGGACGAAATAAGGCGCTTTTTAAGGCGCGGAGTTTCCTTATCTTCAAGTGCGTTTTCTTCATTGCTCGCTGTTTTCGCCGCGCCCTTTAAGGCCGCGCCGTACCCCGCGCGGCGCACGGCGGCTATGACCGCCTCGGGCGAGGCCGAGCCTTCAACGCCCATCGAATTTGTCAAAAGGCTGACCGAGCATGAGTCCACGCCGGGAACGGCGGACACGGCCTTTTCCACGCGCGCCGAGCACGCCGCACAGCTCATGCCGGTGACATTATATTGCGTCAATTTTCAAGCCCCCTTGCTGTTTACGCATGATTATTATGCTCATTTCATCAATTTTTGAAGCGTTTGAACGAGCTCGTCTATAACCTCGTCATTCCCCGCGCGGATATCATCGGCCACGCAGGTGCGAATGTGGCTTGCCAAAAGCTCTTTATTAAAAGCGTTCATCGCCGCCGTGACCGCGGCGGACTGAACAAGAATATCCGGGCAGTAAGCGTCCGCTTCCACCATGCCGCGTATGCCGCGTATCTGCCCTTCAATGCGGTTAAGGCGGTTAATGAGCTTGGTATATTCCTCTTCCGTGCGCTCCTTTTTCCGCTGAGCGCAGCAGCACTTTTTTTCTTCCGTGGTGTTTCATCTCCTGCCTTTTAAAATACCCCCTGGGGGTATTTTAAATATATACCCCCAGGGGGTATTTGTCAAGTTTTTTTCGCGGCGGTATTGCAGTAGAGAGGGCGGTTTGATATAATAAAGGCGAAAAAGAACAGCGCAAGGGCGCGAAAAAACTATGAAAGGTCGTACTAAACAATGGCTGTTGAAATTATCTCTTCCCCCAATGCACCGGCGGCAATAGGCCCGTATTCGCACGGGACGAAATGCGGCGATTTTATATTCACCTCGGGGCAATGCCCGTTTTACCCCGGCACGGGCGAGGTTGAGCGCGATGTGAAAAAGGCCACGGCGCTGGCGCTGAAAAATGTGCTGGCCGTTGTGGAAGCCGGGGGCGGAAAGCTCACGGACATTGCAAAGGTTGAAATCTTCGTAAAGGATCTTGCCAACTTCGGCACGATAAACGAGGTATATGCTGAGTTTTTCGGCGAGCACAAGCCCGCGCGCTACTGCGTTCAGGCCGCCGCACTGCCCAAGGATGTGGAGCTTGAAATAGCCACCACCGCATATTTGGGATAAGATAACTCCATATCAAAAGGCGCACCCGCTCGGGTGCGCCTTTTGGGTTATATGCGTTTATTTATCGCTCTCGGTCTTTTTCTTTTTGAAAATTTTGCTTCTGAAGAGGATGATGTTCATAACGATGAAAAACACGACCAAGATAATAAAGGTCAAAGTCGGCTTTACGGGGGCGAGGGTTGCAAGGAGCATGAGCGGGAAGCCGAATACTATCGCGGGGAAATTCTGATAAACGAGGTTATCGGAGACGGGGGTTTTAAAGTCCGGGTCTATTTCGCGAAGCAGGATAATGCCGGTGCTGGCCGTACCGGTGAGCATACCGTACATGGCGAGAAACTGCTCCTGCGGATAGTCGGGGAAGAGGGTTTTTGCGATATAGAGATTATAAAAATACGTTATCACAAGGCCGACAACGCCCATAATGAGGATAATGACCCAGTAATCCTTGAGTACGCTCAGCCTAATCGCCGCGATACCGGCAACAACCATAAGGTCATAGAAGAGGTTACTGGCGCGCGTCATGAGAAAGCCGTTAATATGCTCGCGCTTAATGATGCCTTTTTTCTTCAAAAAGCCCATGAAGAGCTTAATAAGTGTGGCCGAGAGCACGCCGATAAGGAAGTTAAAGCCGAAGATGACGGACTTCATGCCGGGCAGGAGCGCACCGAGGGCGCACATGATAAAGTACGCGAGCAGATACGCCGCCGCAATGAGCGCGATTTGCACGGTGAGCTTATCGACACTGTCCTGCATGGGGATTTCGTTGTCGC
>CAYRPD010000002.1:0-4920 GCA_964426095.1 uncultured Oscillospiraceae bacterium
AAATGTTGGGTGCATATATGCTCTATTTGCGGCATTATGTACCCAACATTTATTGTATAGCTTTTCTCTTTACAGCTATAGGTGGCATAAAGCCAAATAATAATCAGAGCAAACGGAGTTTGATGAGACTAGAGCAACGGCGAGCGATTTTGCGGCAAATCGAGGCGCGAAGGCGCAGGAATACTTTGTGTATTTCAAGCCGGAGCAACGAAGAGTCGGCGTAAAAGCGCCGTTGTTGCCGACGGCGAAGCAAACGGAATTTGCTTTTAAAAAAGAAGTGACCCTTGACTGCAACTCAAACAACCTCAGCAGTCAAGGGTCACTTCTCTGAATTCTTAGTATCCAGCATCATTGGTTACCTCTCTTTCTACAGTTTTTTACGGCACTGCCTGTCAACGGGACACTCACTCCGGCACTCACACTCCGACTTTCGGAAATATCTCAAGCGAGATCAACTCTATGCCGCCTTTGTCCTCCTGGTATTTTGATATACAGCGCCGGCCCCTGCTCCCCGTGCCTTACACGGTGCGGGGTCTTTCAGTTGTACATCGGTATCACCCTTTCTGACTATAATATAGCAGATCGCCGCTGCCTTTTCAATAGGCAAGGTTCACCATTTTGCAGTCCCGTTTTTATGCACACTGCCGTTTTTCTGCCCCCTGTGGCCTATCCAGCGCCTTTGCTGTTGACAAAATGCACAAGAGCGCAGTAGAATATAAATGTTGCGGGCTTCGGCGCAGGATATGCGCCGAAGCCCGATTTTGCTTTGGCTGACAGGGCGAAAAGCAGCCCCCGTCAGTTTATTCTTTTTCCTTTTTCTCGCGCTTGCGGCGCTCGGTTATATCGACAAGGCGTTTAAAGCCCGCACCGTTTTGCGCGCCCTCGGTAAGATGAGGATAGGCGCGGACAATACGCTCATGCACAACGTTATGGCGCAGAGTATCGGCAATTTTCGCTTCAAGCTCGGCGCGGCGGGCGGCGCGCGCATCCTCGCGCTCGCGAAGAGCGGTGTTTATCTCGCTGCGCTTTGTGAGCACGGCGGAGACGGCTTCCATGTTCTTTTCGTGCACCTCGGGATAATGCTCGTCAAAGGCTTCGTGCGCGCCGCGGACAAGGTCGTACCCCTCGTAGAGCACCTTTTCGCCCACGGTATCGGACACAGCAGTCATCATTCTTTCAAGCTCCTGCACGGCCTTGAAGCGCTTGGGGAGCTTCAATAGCTCAATGAGCGTAATGACCGCATCCGCTGCCATTATGACAGCGAATATCCAAATAAGCCACCAGCCCGCGCACACAGGGATATGCGCAATAATGCGGGCAATAAGCGGGTGAATAACGTCCACAACGAGCACACAGGCAAAGCCCCATATGAGCGAAAACTCCAAGCAGACATAGCCCTTGATATTAAAGGGGTTTTGCGAATAATCCCACCACTTATCGTGGAAAAAGCGCTCCATGATAAAGCCGATGATAAACTCCAAGGCGGTGGTTAAAACCATGCTGCCGAGGAAAAGGAGCAGAAAGCTATCTTTCACCGGGGCTAAAAGCCCCAGCACCAATGCCACGCCGAAGCCGTAAATTGGACAGACAGGGCCGTTGAGAAAGCCGCGATTGACGAATATCCCGCGTCTGCAAGCGGCAAACACGACCTCAGCGCACCAGCCGAGGAACGAATAGACATATATGACCCAAGCAGTTTCGTAAAAAGTCATTTATTACTCCTCTGTTCTGCCCTCGCGCGCGGCAATGAGCGCGTTCCAAGCCGCCGTGCTCGGCCTGAAAAAGCTGCAAAAGCTCATGCGAGCGAAAGTATTTTCCGTTTTCGTATCGAATGCCCTCCAAAACGGAGTCGCCGAAAATCGCGATTATCATATGGTTTCCTCTTCCATTTGAGCCGTGGCATAAGGAGTGTCCTCCACGGTGAGGGGGAGAGTGATCGTAAAGCACGCGCCCGACCCCGCTTCTCCGGCAACGCTGATTACGCCGCCGCTGCTGTTGACTATCCTTTTCACAAGCGCAAGGCCAAGGCCGTTGCCCTCGCTTTTATGGGAGCTGTCGCCCTGATAAAAGCGGTTGAAGATGTTCGCTATCTCTTCGGGCGCGATGCCGGTGCCGGTGTCGGTAATGGTGAATACGGCTTCGTTTTCAAGCGCTTTGAGCGTGATTCTCACGGAGCCGCCGTAGGAATCGAACTTGATGGCGTTGTCGATAAGATTCGTCCACACGTGGAGCATGAAGGATTCATACCCGCAGTATTCAACTTCATCCATTTCAATGTCAAAGTCGATATTCTTCTCCGTCCACTTGCGCTCAAGGGCGAAAATGGCTTGGCGAATCTGCTCGTCAAGGCGGTAAACGCTTGATTTGGGGCGAATGGAGTTGTTATCCACCTTGCTTAAAAGGAGAATGTTCCCGACAAGGTCGGACAAACGCCGGGTGTTGAAGATTATCTTGCCGACATACTGCGTTTGCATTTCGCGCGGCAGCTCGCTGTCCTGCAAGAGCGAGGCATAGCCCTCAATGGCGTTGATGGGCGTTTTAAACTCGTGCGAGACGTTGGAGATAAAGTCAGATTGCAAAGTCTCCGTCTCGGAAAGCGCCTTTACCATGAGGTTAAAGCTTGAATAAACATCTTTAATATCGCTAATCTTACTTTTGCATTCAAGCTGAACGTCAAAATCCCCGTCCGCAACGCGCTGCATCGCCTGCGCCATTTCCGACATGGGGCTGATGAACGCATGATTGAGCACAACGGCCGCGATAACGCCGAAAACGAGGGCAAAAAGAAGTATTCTAAGCCCGGTCGGCATACCGAGAGAGACATTAAACTTCACATACAGCAGCCACACGATGCCGAAAGTGAGCATAACCGTGAGCACCGCGCCCATAGTGGCCGCCGTGGAAAACTTGAACTGAAAATCCGGTGTGAGCTTCTTTTTCAGCTTTTTCATGCTTTCTCCACCTTGTAGCCGAGGCCGCGCATCGTGACAATGCGAAAATCGGTGTTATCCTTAAACCTATCGCGCAGACGGCCTATGTGAACATCCACGGTGTGGGTGTTCGTTTCTGATTCGTAGCCCCAAATGTCGTCCATGAGCTGCTGGCGGGTGAAGATACGGCCGGGGTAAGAGGCCATTTTGTAAAGCAGCATGAACTCCTTCTGCGGCAAAACCATGCTCGCACCGTTGACGGTGACGGTGAGCGAATCGCACTCCATGACCGTGTCGCCCACGACTAAGCGGCGCTCGTTTATTATCTGCGCACGCCTTAAAAGCGCACCCACGCGCAGCAAAAGCTCGTTGACATTGATGGGCTTTACCATGTAATCATCCGACCCGGAGATGAACCCCTCGCGCATATCGTCAAAGGCATCGCGCGCGGTAATCATCAAAACGGGGGTGTTATTCCCCGCCGCGCGTATGGTTTTGACAAGCTCGTACCCGTCCATGACGGGCATCATAATGTCCGAAATAATAAGGTCATAGTAGCTGGTATCCATTGCGGCGAGGGCGCGTTGGCCGTTATCCACGCCGGTGACGGAGTACCCGTTCTTTATGAGCACATGGCTGAAAAGCTGCCTAAGCTCGTTATCGTCTTCCGCTATAAGTATTTTAAACATACATTTCCTCCGAATGTACAGTCTTGTCGAGAGTATAAACGCCGCTGTTAAACTCTTCTTCAATTATAATTCAACAATAGTTTATTTTCAACCGAACACGACATAAAAACGGCGCGGGTGCTCTCCCCCGCGCCGTTTAGGGCGTTTGAAGTATTCAATTATGCTCGGCGAGGTAGATTGAAACCTTGCTGTTAAGCTGGGTTATTATATCATCGGCGGCGTACCCCTGCGCGGTGAGCACTTCGACATTTTCAAGCACAAGCGAAACGATATCCGCCGTTGACGCGCCGATTACATCGGCAGTATCTATAAGCGCGGTGAGCTTTGCGCGCTGAGTGTCGGTCAGAATAGGGTCGGGGTGCTCCTCGTCCGTGGGCTTTGTCAGCTCGTGCTCAAACGCCGAGGCGTTCACGGGAAAGCCGATGTGCGCGGGCAGCGCCGCCGCCACGTCGAGCTGCTCATCTACGCTCACCACGCTTGAAATAAACTTCCACGCGCCGTCCTTATTGCGGCTGTTGGCCGGAATCATCATGCAGCCGCCCGTGCGGCAGGTGAGGGCGGTGTAATTGTCCGCATTGTCGCTCTCGGAAAAGAAGCGTATGCCCTGGGTGTCGGGTTCGGGGTAGGCGTAGGGAAAAGCGTCAGCACAGGCAAAGACTAAAGGCTCAAGCGCGTAAGCGCGCTCCTCTTCAAACTCCGGCTCGGCGGGAAGCGCGGCGCAGATTGCCAAAATCTCGCGCATTTCGGGCGTGTCGAAATCGGCGGCTTGCTTTTCCGCGTCCAGCGTGCGGGAAATCACGCCCGGCAAAACCGAGGTGAGAAAGCCGTATCTATCCGTAAAGGGCGAAAAGAGCGCCGTTTCGCCCTTTTGCGCCGTGACGGCAGAGTTCACCGCTTCAAGCGTCAGGTGCGAACAGTCCTCTATCTCATAGGCGCAGAGCGTGAGGATATTAAACCCGTCCCAAAGCTGGTATAGCTTGCCGTCCCGCTCCAAGCCGGGGAGCAGACATGGGAGAAAATCAGCCCGCGACAGTGACGCGTCCGAATCTAAAAATTCATATAAATCCGCAAAGCCTGTTGTGCTTGATATCGCGCGGTTTGTAAACACCACATCGGGCGCATTGTCGGAAGCGAGGGCGACAAGCAGCGCATCCAGCGCCGCCTGCCCGGATTCAGAGGGGTCATATTGGCAAAGCTTCGCGCGGTAAGCCGGGTTTTGGGCGTTGAAGTCGTTAATATACTTTTCAACCACGATGCTGTTCGTCCCGTACAGCGCCACGGTCAGCTCAACGGGCGCGCCG
>CAYRPD010000002.1:5020-28182 GCA_964426095.1 uncultured Oscillospiraceae bacterium
TATCACCCATACTGCTCAGACAAATACAACTTAACTTTCGCCTGTATGTTGGCGACTGCCGATTCTACGGGTATTTGACCCATGAAGTACGGTTGAGCTTCCCTAGTGAGTATTCCGAGTATTTCTTCGTCATACAGGGTGGTGCAATCCACGCTTTCAATGATGTTGAGCAAGCGTACTTTCGCCGTATCGGGGTCGGTTTTTCCCTCTATTTCAACACTTGCGCCGTCATAAGTCGTGTAAAGCATCGGCGGGTACTCTAAGTATTCTTTTTCCCACTGCTCCATGGTGTCAACTAACACATCCTTGATAATCGGGCAAAATGGCATTTCCTTTTGCATGGGTTCACTGAGCAAAAAGTACATGAAATCCATTACGCCGTCTTTACTCTGCGTCTGCGAGGACATCGCCAGCACCGAGTGCGGCATCATTGCAACGCCGGAAGAGGAGTTTGTCGGAAAGCCGACATATTGCGCGTTTCCGTTGAAAATCGTGTCTGCAAAGGCTAAAAAGCCTATGGCGCTAACGCCTATTTGCTCCAGCAAAATCGGCTGCTTGCCAACATACGCCCTGGCACTGGGGCTTGAATACGCCGCATCGGACTGAGCATCCGGCAGCTGAGCGGCAAACTCCAAAAACCTCGCAAAGCTATCCTCGTCAAAATGACACTGCAAAGTCTCTTTATCAATGTATTCATCGCCCATAAAGGTCAAAAGGTATGAAAGGAACGTGTTTTTTGTGGTTTCCGGGCCGAACACATCGGCGGGAAGTATATTCGCCGTTGCCGTGAAGAAATCTTCGGGTGTCCAGCTCCCCTTGTCCCCGACAAAGCTTACATCGCCGCATATGGATATCACTTCATAGGTAGGCGTAATGTAATATAAGCCGCCGTTCGTTTCCAGCGCCTTTATTGCGCCGGGTGTAAAAGCTTCATAGTTGACTGGCGAACCCTCGGAAAAATACGGGGTCAAGTCCTCAAGTATTCCCCGGCGGGCATATAATTCTGCGGGCAGATTTGATAGGTCATATATATCGGGCACGTTTCCCGATATAATGTCGGTACGCAGGCGGGTCAAGCCCTGTCCGTCATTATTTTCATCATAAGCCGCATAGTCCAGCACGTTAATTTTGTACTTCGTGCTATTTTCATTATAGGTGTTAATATAGTCAAGCAAAATAACTTCCGGATTATATGCGCCCAAGGTCAAGGCGGTAACGCCGTCCGCCCCCTGCGGATGCCATATGTACGGTCTGCCGCTGTTTAAAGAAAAAAGGTTTTCCTCGTCAATTATTATTATCGAATTGGGAGACATTCCGCTTGAAGATGTATTTACAAGCGGCTGCACTGTATCGTTGATATAGTCGTACTTATACGCGGTGTCCGCTTTTTGCGCCAGTATTGAGCCGTCATCAAAGGTGTCATAAAACGCAGTGAAGTCTCTATTGGATTTATAACTCTCCAACACTTCAAAATCCGCACCCAACACTGTCGTTTTCAGTTCGGAGGTTTTATCTATGCCATCCTCTGCTTGAGCGACAATAACAGCCGCACCATCTTGCCTAAGAAAGCACGTGCCGACATGAGCATAGCCGCCGAGCTTTTTTAGCTGATTTCCGTCAGCGTCAAGGAGCAAGATGCTATCCGTCGTGAAAACCACAAATCCGCGCCCGGTTTGGTATATTTGCGTGATTATATCATCCTCGTATTCTTCCAACATGGGTAGCGTTTGCACGCTCCAGCCCTCGTTTTGCTTGAAAGAACAGAGTATATATTCCCCGCTCTCGCCGAAGCACAGCAGACCCGCGCTCCCGTCCGGGGCGGCAAAGAGCTTGTGAATCTCGCAGTTTTGAGGGATATCTATCCTTTCAAACGCACGGGTTTCGATATCCATCTTGTAGAGCACCTGTTCGCCGTTACTAAACGTACCGTACATATAAATTGCCCCGTCAGCCTTAACCGCTCCCAGCAAAACCGCATTCGCATCCGGGAGCATAAGAAGCTCTTTGCTGTACGTTTCCCCCAAGTCGCTGTACACATCAAGCTCTTTAGCACCTGCGTTATCATTTGCCAAGCTCTGCACCTTAGCGCGCGGCGCGGCATCTTCTTGCTTATTATCGCTGCCGCAGGCGGCAAAAGAAAGCACAACCACAAGCGCAAGGACTATGCTTATTATTCTCCGTGGCATATTATCTCCCTCCGTTAGTTTATGTATTTGTAATCTTCCTGCAAGTATAGACGCTTGCAGGAAAATTTTGTTCCACACGCTTTAGTCTATCGGGCTTTCTCTCAGCTAGTACATTTTTCGCGTCTAGCTATAATTTTATAGCTCGTTGATTTGAGTATATGCTATCATTCGATATTTGTCAACTGTTTTTTTGCTGGTTGTGCCTTAAAATATAAAAATATTATTTTTCTCTTGCATTCTGTTGAAATGTGTAGTATAGTTATAAGCGTAAATTGTAGCTATAATTTTATATCACATCGGAGTACAGCATGGATTTCACTAAATTTGAGCTTGAAGTAATGAACGTAATATGGAACGCGGACAGGCCGCTGGCAAAAAGCGAGGTCGTGAAGCGGTGCAAAAACAAGAGCTGGAAAGACAGCTACACGCATTTGCTTATAACGGGGCTTGTGGAAAAAGGCGCGCTTAAAGAGTGCGGCGCGGTGAAGGTCGGGCGGTCATGGGCTACGGCTTATGAGGCCAACATTTCCTGCGAGGACTATTATGCGACACACGTATTTGCCGACAGCTCGGCGGAGGTTCTGCCTATGCTGTTCCACGCTTTAATTCGCAATGACAAGCTTAACCCCGAAATAATAGACGAAGTGGAAAAAATGCTGGAAGAGCGAAGAAACGAGCTGATTTAACCGATATGGTAAGTGCATATTCTATCGTCAGCGCGGTATTGTTTTTCAACTTGGGGATGCTGGCACTGCACCTTATGCAACGCAACAAGGAATACATGGTGCATTACACCGTGTCTACTTTCATGTTTCTTGCTTTGTTAAGCGTTCTCAGGTTGCTTTTGCCGCTGGATTTCAAAAGCGCATACGTAATCAGTTCATATCGCTTTCTCCCGTGGCTGTTAGAGCTTTTGGAGTGCAGGCTGTTCGGCTCGCCGCTCACCGTGGGCAGGTTGCTTTTGCTCATATGGGGCGCAGGGACGGCGTATTGCGCGGCAAGATTTGTGTACATTGAGCTTCGCGCGGCAAGGGCAAGAAAGCATTACGTAAGCTTTTCAACCAAGCAAATCGAAGCTATGACGCGCACACTCGGCACGAATCTGCGCGTAAAGCTTTCCCCCAATGTGCGCGAGCCGTACACCGTCGGCATTATTCGCCCGGTTATATATCTGCCGATTATCGACTACACGGACGAAGAATTGCGGCTTGTGCTTGAGCACGAATTATGCCATATACGCTCGCACGATAATCTGAAAAAGCTTTTCTTCATATGCATTGATATTTTGTTTTGGTGGAATCCGCTGTCGCACGTGTTTTCAAGCGAAATAGAAATGCTCAATGAAATGAGCTGTGACCGCAAGATAACCGCCGAGCTTGACAGCGATGGGCTTAAAAAATACTTGGATGTTATGCTGTCGGTTACGAAAAAGCTAAACGGCGGGGAAAGCCGAGAGGAAGCAATGCTGGTTTCTTCCTTTGCCATGGAGCAGAGCTTGCCGAATCGGTGCGAGGTAATGCTGCGCAGAAAAGAACGCAAGCCCCAAAGCGCACAACGTTTAATGTGCTCGGTATTCCTAACGCTTTTTATTCTCTCGTTTTTTATAATCCTGCAACCGACTTATCCCGACCCAGTAATTGAAAACAAGATTATAATCTCTTCGGAAACGGCTTACATATTGAACGACAACAATAAATTCATATTGATTTGGAACGGGCAAGCAGTTGAAGAACTGCCTCCCGAACTTTTGAGCGAAAAGCCGTACAACGAATTGGAAGTTATACAAAAAAATTAAAGGCGGAGATATATATGAAAAGATTAGTTTCAACACTCCTCGCAATTATGCTGTGTTTCGGTCTGTCCGCAACCGCATTTGCCGACAACTCCACGCAGCACATCAGCGCAAAAAGAGCATTCAGCATAGTTTCCCCCTTGGCGGAGCAAACGGAATGGAAATACAGAATAAACAACGGAAATATCGAAAAACGACTTTGGTCAATCACATACGGGAAATGGCTCACCGATTGGATAATAGTCAGCCCGGTAAATTAACGAAATATAATTCCCCCTGTTGCGAAGCTTGCGCTTGCGGCAGGGGGAATACTATACATGATTAGATCAGTCCGTGACGGTGAGTTTGACTTCGCCGTTTGCAACAACGGCGGAGATTTTTGAGCCGGGCTTGGCGCGCCCATCGAGCAGAAGCTCCGCCGCCGCGTCCTCAATGGTATGCTGCACCGCGCGGCGCAGCGGGCGCGCGCCGAACGCGTCATTATGCCCGGCGCGGGCAAGGCGGCGCGCCGTCTCTTCCGGGACGGCAAGGTGCAGCCCCAGCTTTTCAAAACGCTTTTCAACGAGGGCGAGCATATTTTGCGTTATGGCGTACATATTCTCTTCGCTGAGACGGTGAAAAACGATGGTTTCATCAATGCGGTTGAGAAACTCCGGGCGGAAGGTGGCTTTAAGCTCGTCCATGACCTGCTCGCGCATATCGCGCTCGGCATTCGCAGCTTCCCCCGAAAAGCCCAAGCGCGCCCGCCCGCCGGTTATCGCCTTTGCGCCGACATTCGAGGTCATGACAATGACGGTATTGCTGAAATCCACGCGGCGGCCGGCGCTGTCGGTGAGGTGGCCGTCATCCATGATTTGAAGAAGAATGCTCCAAACGTCCTCATGCGCCTTTTCGATTTCGTCAAAGAGGACGACCGACCACGGCTTGCGCCGCACCTTTTCGGTGAGCTGGCCGCCGTCCTCATAGCCGACATAGCCGGGCGGCGAGCCGATAAGGCGGCTGACGGTGTGCTTTTCCATGTACTCGGACATATCAAGGCGAATCATGGCGCGCTCATCGCCGTAAACGGTGGCGGCAAGGGCACGGCACAGCTCCGTTTTACCCACCCCGGTAGGCCCGAGGAAAAGAAAGCTGCCGACAGGGCGGGCGGGGTCTTTCAGCCCGACACGGCTGCGGCGAATGGCACGGGCAACGGCGGAGACCGCTTCATCCTGCCCGATGATACGCTTTTTCAGCTCCGGCTCAAGGTTTTTAAGGCGCTCGGCCTCGGTTTTATCCAAGCCCGTGACGGGGATTTCCGTCCAGCGGGAGACGACTTGGGCGATATCGCCCTCGCGGACAACGGCATCAGGCCGAGCGGCAACGCGCACGCTCGCCGCCGCCTCGTCCAAAAGGTCAATGGCCTTGTCGGGCAGGAAGCGGTCATTAATATAGCGCACGGAAAGCTCATAGGCGGCTGTGATTGCAGTGTCGGTAATGCGGACGGCGTGGTGCTTTTCAAGCGCGGGGCGGAGACTGTCGAGCATGGCGAGGGTGTGGGCGCGGTCAGGCTCGGCAATGCGCACGGGCTGAAAGCGCCGCTCAAGCGCGGCATCCTTTTCAATATGGCGGCGGTATTCCTCAGGGGTTGTAGCGCCGATAATCTGCACCTCGCCCCGCCCCAAGGCGGGCTTGAGGATATTGGCCGCGTCTATAGCGCCCTCGGCGCTGCCCGCGCCGATGACGGTGTGCAATTCATCGACAAAGAGGATAACATCCCCCGCGCGCTTTACGTCCTTGAGCACGGCTTTCACGCGCTCTTCAAAATCGCCGCGGTACTTCGTCCCGGCGAGCATGGCGGGGATATCGAGGGAGACAATGCGCTTGTTGGCAAGCTCCGCGGGGGCTTCGCCCCGCGCCACGTGCATGGCAAGCCCCTCGGCCACGGCGGTTTTGCCCACCCCCGGCTCGCCGACGAGAACGGGGTTATTCTTCGTGCGGCGGGCGAGAATCTGCACGGCGCGGAGTATCTCCGCTTCGCGCCCTACAACGGGGTCAATGCCGCCGGAGAGGGCAAGCTCGGTAAGGTCGCGGCTGTATTGATCGAGCACGCGCGTCTCCGTGCGGCGCACGGAAGAGCGAACAGCGCCCGTTTGCGCCTTGCCCCGGCCGTTCGGCACGCCGAACGCATCCATAATGTCGGTATAGATATCATTCAAATCCGCACCCGCGCGCGTGAGCGCTTGCGCGCCGCCGCTCTCACTTTGGCGGAGAACGCCGAGGAGAATATGCTCCGTGCCGATATAGCCTTGGTGCATGGCGGCGGCCTCGGCGGCGGCTTTCTCCATGGCAAGGCGCGCCCTGCCCGTCAAGCCTTGGCCGGGCAGCCCCGGCGCACCCGTGCCGTTCATGTCGGAGATGATTTGTTTGAGCGCTTTTTCGGTTATGCCGCGCTTTAGCAGAATCCGCGCGCCAAGCCCCTCGTTTTCCATGAGGATGCCGAGGAGCAAATGCTCCGTGCCGACATAGCCGTGGCCGAGACTGCCGGATGCAAGGCGCGCTTTCTCGATGGCAAGCTCGGCGCGCTGAGTTAAGCGGCTGTTACTTTTCAAAATGTTGTTGCCCTCCCCTCGGCAGGGCGCGAAAAAGGCTGTGCCGCCGCGTCCTGCAAGCGTATATATAATACCTAATATTGCCCGAAGAGTATGCCGAATTTGGCTAAACTCCGCCCGGGCAGAAAAATTATTCCCGTCTTTTGCGGGAATTATAGTCTCATTTTAATTTTTCAATTGATTTTTTATTTTTATGTGTTACAATGTGCTTTGGAAAGGTTCAACCCTCTTATGGGGGGTAGTCCCAAATATACATACGGAGGTACAACTATGGCTTTTGTTATTACCGACGAGTGCCTGTCCTGCGGCTCTTGCGCAGCTCAGTGCCCGGCCGAAGCTATCGACATGGGTGACCTGCACTACGTTATCGACCAGGACAAGTGCCTGGAGTGCGGTGCGTGCGCGGCTCAGTGCCCTGCTGAAGCTATCGTTCAGGAGTAATCAGTACAAGTTCAGCGGGACGGTAAATTTGCCGTCCCGCTGTTCGTTTATAGGTGAGTATGTATGGCGGAATTTAATGAATTGTGGCCGTCAGGCCCGGTGTTCGCGCAGGCGGAGCATTTTAAGCTCGGCACGGACTGCGTATTGCTGGCGGACTTTGTGAACGCGGGCGCGGCAAAGCGCGGGGTTGACCTCGGCTGCGCTTCGGGCGCGATAATGTTGCTGCTGCTGGCAAGGACGGAAAAACTGCACATGACGGGGCTGGAGCTTTTGCCCGAGGCCGCCGCGCTCGCGCGCGAGAACATGGCGGCGAACGGGCTGGGCGAGCGGAGCGAGATTATATGCGGCGATATCCGCCGCGTGCGCGAGGTTTTACCCGCCGGGGGCTTTGACCTTGTGGCGGCAAACCCGCCGTACTACCCGGCCAAGAGCGGCGCGGTATCGCCGGACGCGAAGCGCGCCGGGGCGCGCGGGGAGCTGGAATGCACGCTGGAGGATATTTGCGCGGCGGCAAAGTGGCTTTTGCGCACGGGCGGCGCGCTGACGCTTGTGCACAAGCCGGAGCGGCTGAGCGAGGTATTTTGCACGATGAGCACGCACGGCATAGAACCGAAGCGCCTGAGGTGCGTCCACGCGAAAAGTGAAGCTGCGCCGTCACTGGTGCTTATCGAGGGCAGGCGCGGCGGCAAGCCGGGGCTGAGCTTTCTCCCGCCGCTGATTCTCGCGGACGCAGACGGGAGCGAGAGCGCGGAATACAAAAGGATATACCACAGATAGCAAAAAGCAACCGAGTTTTTCGGTTGCTTTTTTATTCATCATCATCTATATAGCCGTGCTGCTTTTCCCAGCGGCGGCGGGCGCGGACGCGTATAGCTTCCTCTGCGTTTTCCTTGAGCCGTGGCATGAGGTCATCTTCCAGCGCGCGCTTGCCGCGAACGGCGTAGCGCACCGCGACAATAAGCGCCGCAATCACCGGGGGCGCAAGGAGCACACAGCCCAGCAGCAAGAGAAGCACCGCGCGATCCTCCGCGCCGCGTGAGGCGTTTTCCCAATAGGGATAGATAACGCCGGAGGTCTGCATGGAGCGCGTGTCAAAGCTTTTCAAAAGCGAGCGGAGATTCGAGAGCGTAAAGCGCTCGGTATTATTGACTATCTCTCCCCTGCCGATCGGAAACTTTTCCTTGACGAGATTGAGGGCGAAGTTTTTGACGGGGTTGGGCAAAATAAGCTCGTAGCACTGTATGCCGGGGGCAGAGGTTGCGGCGGCAGTTGCTTTCGCCGTGTCAGCGCTCGCGGGGGCAGCGGATAGGAGCGTAGAGTACGCGTCATAGGAGATGAAAATCCCCATACCGGCGGTGTAGGCTTTTTTAGAAGCAAAGTCATCCTCGCGCTCGATTACGCCCGCAACGAGGAACGGCACGCCGTTAATCTTAAAGCTCATGCCTTGGATGTTCGTGCTGCCGAAGAGCAGCCACGCGGTGTCTTCGTCCAAGAGCGCTCTATCCTGCATGAGGTCGGAAGCGGAGATATAGCTGCCGGAGATAAGGCGAATGGGGTGGAAAGAGAAGTATTCGCCGCCGACTGCCGTGGCGTAAACCTCGCCTTTACCCAAGGCGCTGGAAACGCTGACCTTTTCGGTACAGCTCCACGCGTCCGCCATGAGCACTTGCTCGCCCGTGTCGATATCCAGGGCGGCCTCGTGCAGGCGCGTCATGGCGGCTTCGCGAAAGGCGGCTATCTCGTTGAGGGTAACGGTTTCGTCAACGGGAATGAAGCAGCTTATCTGTGCATAGTCGATTTCGCTTTCGCCCTGCCAACGCTCCGCCGCAAGCTGGCTGGGGAGCATACGGGAGAGCGCATGAATGCCCACGAAGCACCCCAATGCGCCCAAGGTGAGCGCAAGGAGCAGGGCGAGGATTATTAAGTTTTTCCTGCCGAGGGCATTGATGACGTTTTTCATAAGCATATACCGATGGGGTTAGCCCTCTCCGTCACGGCTTGCGCCGTGCCACCTCTCCCAATGGGAGAGGCAAGAGGGGTGCGGAATTGGGCTTGCGCCGTGGCGTTTTCTTGGCTCCCCCATTGGGGGAGCAGTCAGCCGTCAGGCTGACTGAGAGGGCTATATTGCCTTAGTTCTCTTCGTTTGCGAGGCGAACCATGTCGCCGTTGGCAACGGGAGAGGAGCTTGTGGTTATGACATAATCGCCGTTATTGAGGTCGGCCGTAACGGCGGAATTATTATCATCCGCGGCCAAAACCTCAATGGAAACGCGCTTTGCAATATAGCGGTTACCGAGGGGCGAGTTCTTGGCCGTGACGGCGAGGACGAAGCTGCCGTTAGAATCCGTGCGGATAGAGGAATTGGGGATAATGAGGTCATAATTGGCGCTCTTTTGCCCGACGGAGACGGTAATCTCCGAGCCGGAAGTGACATCCCCCTCCAAATCAAAGGTAAGGGTTTTATTGCTCATGGGGTTTTTCTTGTCGGTTTGAATGCTTGCAAGCTTGGCGACAATTTTATTACCCCAATAGTAATTGCTGATAGTGGCCGTATCGCCGACGCGCAGGCGCTTGGCCTGATCGTTCGTGACGGAGAAAGAGACGGTATAGCCCTGATCCGGCACTTCGATAGAGGCCAAGATATCATCCTTTACAACGGTATCGCCCGCCGTGCAGTTGACCTCGGTAATCGTGCCGGAGACATTGGCGGTCACGGTGTTTTCATCGCCCTCACCGGCAAGCTCCTTAATCTTATCCTGCTGGCGCTTTATCTTGTTGGAAATGGAGCTGAGGCCGACAGACGCGGAAGCGATAGAACGCTCCTGCTGAGCACCAAGCATATACAAAGCCGCATTTTTCTCTTCATAAGTGTTCCATGCGTCTTTTACAGCCTGTTCTTTATCCAACAGATTCGCCGCGTCACCGCTTATACCGGATAACTGCGCATCTATAGCCTTTAACTTTAATTCAAGTGCGTCAACCTCATATTGCTTGTTTGTAATAAACACAAGACGAGTAACGCCATCAACCAATTCATTTTCTAATTTGTTATACTGCGTTTGAAGATTATTTACTTTGTTTTCTGCTTCTAAAACGTAATCCGGCTTAGGTATACTGACAGACGCACCGACTGTAGCCAGCGGCCTTTCCAGTACGCTTTCCGCAAGCTCTTCTCCGCCTAAACTCTGTTGACTGATGTCTGTTTCGGTTGCGGTCTTTTCTTTGTTGCCGCCGTCTCCGCCACCGTCGCCGCTTCCGCTTCCACCGGCGGTTGAGGTGTCAACTTTAGGCTCGCTCATTCCCTGCTGTTCTCTCTGCCATTGCTTCAAAGCCGAATCATATTCATTTATGGCTTGGTTGAGAACAGTTTGCGTAGAGGTAAGAACCTGTTTTTCTGCCGCGATTTTCTGCTCTAACGAAGTTATTTGACTTTCTAATTCTTTTTTCTGTTCAAGCAGCTTTTTTACGGCTTCGGATTCGCCTGTTTTTTTGGATTCTGCTTCTGCTTTGTCATACGCAGCTTTTGCATCTTGCCACGTTTTATATGCTTTATTTACATCGTTTCTTTCTTCAAGAAAGCTATCCGCAAGCGGGACGCTCAATGCCGCTTGGGAGTATTGCACCTGCAAATCTTCAAGGGCGATTTTGGCTTCTTCAAGCTCATCGCTGTCGCCCGCGCCGAGGACAAAGAGCACGTCCCCCGCGTTGATCTCCTGCCCGGCCTTAACCATGACCTTGGCAATGGTGAAGCCGGATTTGGCCTTGACCTTATGATCGCCGTTTGCGGCAACCGTGCCCGTGCCGCGCACCTTGGCGGTGATAGTGCCGTTGGAGACCATAACGGTGGCAACCTCGGGGAGAGAGTGATTCATGATAGTGTTGGAGAAAAAGGTGAGCAAAAGGAGCACGACAAGAAACACAATTGCCGCATCTTTGACCCAAGCTCTGTTTTTCGGTTTTGTTTCCATAGCTTTGTTACCTCGCGGGAAAAATCAGCCCTTGACACTGCCGGAGTTTGCAATACCCTCAACGAGGTATTCCTCGCCGTGCAAAAACAAAAGCAGCGTGGGAATCATATACACAACGGCCATTGCAAAGGCTAGGCCGATTTCGCCGGAATTGATGGACGAGAGGAACACGGAAAGCGGCTGCTTATCGGCATCGTCAAGCAGGATGAGGGGCTGTTCGACCATGTTCCAATAGTCAATGAAAACAAGGATAGCGATTGAATACAGCGCCGAGCGGCACTGGGGCAGGCAGATCTTCGTGAATATCTCCCACTCGCCCGCGCCGTCCACCTTGGCCGCCTCAATGAGCGCATAGGGAATGCGGCGCATGAACTTCGTCAGGAGAAAGACGGAGAACGGGGCGAACACGCCGGGCAGGATAATCGACCAGCGGGTGTTGAGAAGCCCCAGCCAATCGCTGACAAGGTAATTGGGGACGAGCGTGACCTGATAGGGCATGAGCATGAGAATGACATAAAAGAAGAATATGCCGCTTCGTATCCGGCCGCGCCAGCGGGTAAAGGAATACGCCGCCACGGAAGCCACGGCCACCTGCAAAATGACGATAGGCACGACAAGGATAATGCTGTTCCAAAACTTCAAAAGATACTCCGGGGATTTGATAAGGCCGGTGATATACTGGGAAAACGTGACCTCATCGGGGATGAACTTCAAGTTGACGGTTTTGGAGACATAGCCGCCGGTGGTGGTGGAGAAAATCATGCCGTAATTGGAGCGAATCTCCGATTCGGACATAAAGGAATTTGTGATAGTCAAAACCGTGGGCATGAGGAAGAGCACCGCAAACACAAGGCACAGGAGAAACATCACGCCGCGGGAAAAATAACGCTTCTTCTTCATCCCTCCACGTCCTTTCCGAACCAGTCCTCGGCCTTGAAAAGGAGCGCAATGAGCACAACCATTACAAGCGCCATCACGACCGCCGCCGCAGAGAGCTTTTGATAATCAAGGGATTTGAAGGTATTGTTCATAAAATGCTGGAGCATATAGAGCGTTTCGTAAGGATAATCGCCCGTGAGCAAATACACCTCGCGAAAGACCTTAAAGGAGTTTATAAGCGAAAGAATGGTGACAAAAAGCACCGTGGGGGAAAGATAGCGGAGCTTGATGGCATAGAATTTATACCACTCGCTTGCACCCTCAACATCCGCCACTTCCAAAAGCTCCTTGGGGATGTTGGCAAGGGCGGCCATGAAAAGAATCATGAAATAGCCGAGGTTTTTCCACAAAAAGAGGAGCACAACCACGGCCAATGAATGCTCGGATTGCAACCAGTCAATCTTATCCGCGCCGAAAACGAGCAAAAACTCATTCACGCTGCCGTTAAAATTGAAAAGCACCTGCCAAATGAGCACAACCGAGGCCACGGGCACCATCATGGGGCTTAAAAAGAACGTGCGAAACTGGCTTTTAAGCGGTATACGCGCTTCAAGCATGAGCGCAAGCGCCAAGGAGAGCACCACCGCAAGGGGCACAGCCCACGCGGAGAATTTGAGCGTATTCCCGGCGGCGAGGAGAAAGGCAGAGTTTTGGAAAAGCTTAATGAAGTTATCCAAAAACACGAACGAGCGCGAACCCACGCCGTCAATGACGGAATAATACACCACCACGCCGAAAGGCACGATGAAAAACACCGCCACGCCGAGCAGGCTCGGCGAGAGGAAGCAAAGGCTTTGCAGAAAGTCCTTTGACTTTTCATTCAGTTGTAGTTTGTGAGTTTTCATGCCGCTCTATTATACCACATATCGGTTATATTACTATATTTCTACGCAGTATATTGTACAACATACTGCGTAGAAATTCAATACGGGGAAAGATTAAAAATTGATAAATGTGCTTCCCTGTCTATTTAATTATCTCTGCTCATTTACATAGATATTGGCCTTGCTCTGCACGAGCTTGGCAACCTCTTCGGCGGACTTTTGCCCGGCGAAGAACGCCTGAGACTGCTCGGAGACGATGTCAAAAACGCTGTCGTCAGCGTAGTTGGCAACGGCCGTGGTGGAGTTTACAAGCGCAAGGAGCTTATCGGCCTGCTCCTGAGAGAGGGAGTAAATATCAAAAGTGCCGTTTTCCGTGCCGTAGCTTATCTTGGCGATGGGGATTTTGTTGCCCTCTTCGTCAAGGACATAGTTGCCGTCTACATCCTTTTGATAATCGGGGGTCATGGCCTCTTTAAGGCGCTTATCGAAAGCGGCCTTGTTAGAGGGGAGAGAGTAAACATTGCTCTGGTCGGACTGATACTTTTCGGTGAACAGCTCGCGCAGGAAGCTCCAAGCCGCGTCCTTATACTCGCTCTTGGCGGAAATGGCGTAGCCCTGATCCAAGTCAAAGAGACTGCCGGAAGAGCCGTCGGAGGTGGGGAAGCCGATATAGGTGGCGTTGCCGCCGAAATAGGTGTCATAGTACGCGATGGTTTCCATGTCGGAAATATAGCTTTGCATGAGCATCTGCCGCCCCTCGGTTATACGGTTTAGGTCGTTATCGGCCGGGGTGTACTCATAATTATCATAATCGAAGCTTTCCGGGAAGTCGGCGGCGAAGTTCAAAAGCTCAACAAACTGCGGGGTATCAAACTTCACCTCGCCCGTTGCCCAGTTGACATAGTCATTCATGTCAAGCATGAGGCAGATGCGGAGAATATCGGACTGCGTGGTGTACATACCAAGCGCATCGCACTCGGGAACAGTTTCGCGCATGGTGGCGAGGGCGGCGTTAAATTCATCATACGTCCAGCCCGGCTCTTCGCCGACTAAGCTTGTTGCGCCCATGACGGTGTTGATGCTAAAGCCGTCAACGGTGGAGTAAAGCCCGCCGTTAACCTCTCTCGCGGAGAGGACGGACGCGAAGAAATCATCGCGGTTAAGGTCGCTGTCGGCATCTATGAGGGGATAGAGATCCTGCAAAAGCCCCTTGCCCGCAAGCTGAGTGTAGGGCAAGCCGGAAAGGTCGATGATATCGGGGACATTGCCGGCGAGAAGCTCGGTGGTGAGCTTGGTGCGGCCGGCGGAATAGTCCTCTTCGGTGTTAAACTCGGAATAGTCCTTAATGACAATGCGGTAATTATCGTTTTTGCGGTTGAAAGAGACTATCTTGCTGCGCACATTCCAGTTGAGGTACTGGGTGGCTAAGGTCAGCTCCTCTTTATGGGGAACGGAATCATAGGGAACAAGGCTAATCGTGGCGAGGAACACATCAAAGGTTTCATCGGCACTGTCATACTCATTCAATACGGTAATGACGCTGCCGTCATCGCGCACGAGGACGCGGCTAATATTGTCGCCGTTAATGTCGCAGTTAATCCAGCTGAAAAGCTTGGTGGTGGTATAGTCGGTGTTGGTTTCGCCGAACTTAATGCCGTAGAAATTCGTGCCGCTGGAGTAATACGCGTCATATTCGCCGCCCGTGGCGGGGACGAGGTTATAAGCTTCATTGGGAATGGAAAGCGTATCGCCGAACTTACCGGCGGCCACATCTATCACGCGAAGCTCCATGCCGTTTTCGCCGTACATTGAGCCGACAATGCGCCCGTCGCGAAGCTTGCTGACGGAGTCAACCCAAACGGATTCGGAGTCATCGGTTACGGCGGTGACTATAGAGCCGTCAAGTGCATACACGAACACGCCGCCATCCCCGGAGAGAATCATATTATCGTTCTCGTCCAGGACAAGGTTTGCCGCGTAGAGATACTGATCCTCGCCCACATCGAGGCGGGCAAAAGAAAGCTCATTGCCGTCAGCGTCAAGGGTGCGGACAAAATAGGCGTTGGAGTAATTATAATAGTTATAATAATCCTCGGTCTCCTTGAGTACATCGGTAGGGGCGTTATTGTAGGACAAATACGCCGATTCCACGGTGATAAGCCTGCCGTCGGAAGCAACGCCGAGAGAATAAACATCGGAGCCGGAATAATAATCGCGCACGTTGGCCGCGTCAAAGCCCTCGGCAGAGAGCGCGCCGGAGGCTATAAGCTCATCGACATCGAGATAGGTATAGCCCGTAAGCTCTTTAAAAGAGCCGGAATAGTCCACGAAAAAGAGCCTGGTGCCGTAAACATCGAGCTGACCCTCGTATTCGAGCACCTCGCCCTCGTTCAGCTCGCGCTCGCCGATTTTTTCATAGCTGGTGGCGTAAAACCCGGTGTCGGTATACACGCGGGCGTTCAAATTGCGCTCGGAATCGGTGAGGAGCGGTTTAAACTCGGTATTATAGATGTATTCGGGAGTTTCCTCCTGCTGCTTGTCGGATGTGCCGCCGTTGCTGCTGTTGCCGCAGGCGCAAAGTGACAGCGCCATGACGAGCATGAGGGCAAGGGCGATCAATCTTTTCGCGGTGTTTTTCATTTTATTCTCCTTAAAGGTGGTTTTTCGCAGTGCGAAATAATTTGCAAGCTCGGTCAAACGCAGGGCACAAAGCCCGCTTATTATTGTAGACGAAAGGAACGAAAAAAAGTTCGCGATTTTTGAAAAATAAACGAATATTTTTTATCGCGTCCGTACTACGCTGACTAGTACGGTTAAGTATACACAGTGAACGGGCGTATGTCAAGCAAAATCGCCGTGGCTGTGCCACGGCGATTTGAGATTAACGTGTTATTTATAATAGGCAGTCGGCTTCCTTTTCGGTGTAGACCGTTGCGCCGAGGGCGACAAGCCGCTCCGCCGCCGTGCCGTGGCGCGGTGTGAGCGTACTGGTAAACGTGCCGTCATATATTTCATCGCGGCCGCATGAGGGCGAATGCGCTTTCATAAGCGCGGCAACGCAGGAACAGCGGCGGTAGAGCGCTTCGGCAATGTCCGCGCCGCGCGTATACTCCGCCGTGACATTGCGCCCGGAAATGCTCAAAACGCGCTCGCCTACGCGCTCGCTCGGCTCGCGAGGTGTGGGCAGCCCGCCGGAAAACTCCGGGCAGACGGGGATAAGCGTGTATTTTGCGCGTAGGGCAGTGAGCACGGCTTCGGGCAGGGCGTTGTTGCCGCCGTCATACTTGCAGTTATTGCCCAAAAGGCAGGCGCTTATAAGTAAATTCGGCATAAGCTCTCCCCTTTTCACTTGCGCATAGCCGTGCCGAGCACAGCGCCGCATATGCCGCCGACAATGTGGGTTATTTGAGATACGTTATCGCGCAGAGTTACCCCGTCTATTATCTCGCCGCCGATGTACAGGAGCATAACGAGGATGAGCGTGATGGGGATACAGCCGTTTTTCATCCCGGCAAGCGAGCTCATTACAATCATCATAAACACAATTCCCGATGCGCCCAAGAGCGCCGTGTTCGGGAAGAAGAGCCACTGCACCATGCCGGAGACAAGCGCCGTGATGAATATCGCCCAAAAGAGACAACGGCTGCCGTAGCGCTCTTCAAGGGCAGGGCCGATGACGAGGATCATCATCATGTTGCCGATATAGTGCGCATAGTTGCTGTGCCCCAAAACGTGCAGGACGAAGCGGGGGTATGTAAGCAAATCCGAGGGCGAGGAGCGGTAAACGGAAAAGAGCTTCACCGTGCTCCATCCGCCGGTGAGCGAATCCAATATAAGTACGCCGAGGCTTATCAGCGCGAAAGAGAGCACCACGGGGGCATTATATTGAAGCTTTACAACGCGTTTTTTCATGCCGTTTCTCCGTGGGCGCGAAGCGCCGCTTCGTAGGAAGCTTTGGTGCGCTCATCAAAGCAGACCATGCGCACCCGCTCTATCTCCTCATGGGAAGCTAGATACGCCAGTATCGTGTCAATGGCGATTTTGGCTGCGCGGTCAAGCGGGAAATGATACACGCCTGTGCTTATCGAGGGAAAGTCCACGGTTTTGCAGCCGTTCTCGCTTGCAAGGGCAAGGCAGGAAGCGTAGCACGAGGAAAGCAATTCATCCTCGCCGTGGCTGCCGCCGTGCCAAACGGGGCCGGGCGTATGGATAACGTAGCTTGCCGGGAGACGGTAGCCGCGCGTTATCTTGGCCTTGCCCGTTTCGCAGCCGTGGAGCGTGCGGCACTCGGCCAACAGCTCCGGCCCTGCGGCACGGTGGATAGCGCCGTCAACCCCGCCGCCGCCCAAAAGCGAGCAGTTCGCGGCGTTGACAATCGCGTCCGCTTTCTGTTTGGTGATATCGCCTTGTATGATTTCAAGCGTTCCCATGGTTATTTCTCTCCCTCATTATCGCCGGAAAGCTCCACTTCCACCTTGCCGTCACGCACGGTGAGCGCGATTTTGTTCACATCGTTGCCGCGCGCGTCTATAATGCGCTGCGCCGCAACATCTTCGATTTCCTTTTGGATAAGGCGGCGGAGATTGCGCGCGCCGTAAGCGGCGCTGTAGCCCTTTTCGACAAGGTAGGCAATAACGCTTTCATCCCACGTGAGGGTTTGGCCGCGCTCGGCCAGCACCTCGCGCACCTCACCCAGCATGAGCGCGGCAATGCCCTTGAAGTTCTCTTCCGTGAGCTGATTGAAGCACACAACCTCGTCCACGCGGTTTATAAACTCGGGACGCAAAAATTCATTCAGGGCTTTCATGGTGCGCTCGCGCGTCATATCGCCGAGCGTCCCGCCGAAGCCGACGGACGCGGTCTTGGTGCTGCTGCCGGCGTTGGTGGTCATGACTATGACGGTGTTTTCAAAGTTGACGGTGCGCCCCTGCGCATCGGTTATATGGCCGTCATCGAGGATTTGAAGGAGTATGTTCATAACGTCCGGGTGCGCCTTTTCGATTTCGTCAAAAAGGACAACGCTGTAGGGCTTGCGGCGTATTTTCTCCGTGAGCTGCCCGGCCTCGTCATACCCCACGTACCCCGGAGGCGAGCCGATGATGCGGGAAACAGCAAACTTCTCCATAAACTCGGACATATCAAGGCGGATGAGCGCTTCGGGCGAATCAAACATATCCGCGGCAAGGCGCTTTACAAGCTCGGTTTTGCCCACGCCCGTGCCGCCGACAAAGATGAAGCTGACGGGCTTGCGCTTGACCTTCAGCCCCACGCGGGAGCGCTTAATCGCACTGCAAACAGCGTCCACCGCTTCATCCTGCCCCACGATGTGCGCTTTAAGGCGCTCATCGAGCTTGGCAAGGCGCTCATATTCATCCTCGCGTATGGAAGAGGCGGGAATCTTCGTCCAAAGCTCAATCACGCGGGCAAGGTTATCAACCGTGAGGGCGGGTTTATCGGAATGGCGAAGCGCGTCAATCTCCTGCTGGAGACGAAGCTCCTTGCTTCTAAGCTCGGCAATGCACGCATAGCGCTTATCGAGCATTTCATCGTTCATTTCAACCCCGGCGGGCGCATCGGCGCTTTGAAGCCCCTCGCGCTCATAGCGGACGTTTTCCAGCTCGCGCTCCTTGAGCATGAGGGAATTAATGCTCTCATCCTTTAAGTTTACATCGGAGCAGGCTTCGTCTATAAGGTCAATGGCCTTGTCGGGCAGGAAACGGTCTGTAATATACCGCTCGCTCAAAAGCACGGCCTGGCGGCACATTTCGTCCGAGATTTGAACGCCGTGATAGTCCTCATAATAATGGGCAATGCCGCGAAGAATGGCAACAGAATCATCAACAGAGGGTTCATTGACCGTGACAGGCTGGAAGCGGCGCTCCAAGGCGGAGTCTTTTTCAATATGCTTGCGGTATTCGGCAAAGGTGGTAGCGCCGATGACCTGAATTTCGCCGCGGGAAAGGGCGGGTTTTAAGATGTTAGCCGCGTTCATGCTGCCCTCGGCATCGCCCGCGCCGACAATATTGTGCACCTCATCAATGACGAGGATTATATTCCCCTGCTTGCGGACTTCCTCAATCAAGCCTTTCATACGGCTTTCAAACTGGCCGCGAAACTGCGTCCCCGCGACAAGCGCCGTGAGGTCAAGGAGAAATACCTGCTTATCGCGAAGCTTATAGGGCACATTGCCCATTGCAATGCGCTGTGCCAAGCCCTCGGCGATCGCCGTTTTGCCGACACCGGGCTCGCCGATGAGGCAGGGGTTATTCTTTTGGCGGCGGTTGAGGATTTGGATAACGCGCTCAAGCTCCTCTTCGCGGCCTATCATGCTATCCAGCTTACCCTCGCGGGCGCGCTGGGTGAGGTCAATGCAATAGTTATCCAAAAACTTGCGCTTGCCCTTGGGGGGTGCGGGGTTTTCGGCATGGGGGCGGTCGTTTTGGAACGAGCCGAAGGGCGGCTCTGAGCCGTTGGGGGCGTTATTCTGCCCCGCCGAGCCGCCGAAGAGACGGCTTAAAAACGGGAAAGTGGCGGTTTTGCCGTCATCCTCGCCCTGCTCCTCGCCGTCTATGGCGAGAAGATCTTCAACGCCGTTCATGGCGCTCATCATCTCGCCGGAGAGATTGTCGAGATCGTCATCGGATATGCCCATCTTCTCCAGCACATCGTCCACGGGCTTAATGTGCAGTTCGCGGGCGCATTTCAGGCACAGCCCCTCGTTTTTGGACTGGCCGTTTTCGATTTTGGTGATGAATACCACCGCGACATTCTTGCCGCAGCGGGAACACAGTGTAGGCTGCATTTGTTACTCCGTTCTGCCGTGCGTCACGGCTGAAATGACTGTATACAAAAAATTAAAGTAAAGTCGAGGTCAAAAAGTCAAAGGCGAGGAAGAAGCGGGCAAGGGTGGTTTCGGCAAGGGTGGTTTTGCCGATTGCAATGCCGAGGAAGCTCAAAAGCCAGCACAAAAGCACGCAGTAGATAAACCCCTTTGCAAAGCCGACAACCGCGCCGCCTATCTCGTCAAGGTTTTCCATGTTCGGTAGCCTCAGGGAGAGATTGCCCACGTTCGCCACTGCCACAAGGAAAATGAGAATCAGCAAAAAGCCGAGCGCAGCACAGGCCACGAACGTGGCCGTATCGCCGATAACGGACACTATTGCCTCGGTGATGTCCATTTCATCGCGTTCGGTAAGCTCCACAGCCTTTACGGCGAGCTTTTCCGCCGTGCGCGAGTAAAACCCGACGCTCACCATGCACTCATACGCATAGTCATACTTCAATGACCCGTCCTGCGCGAGAATGTCCTCCACGGAATAGTCACTGTCGCCGTAGCCCATGATCTCCAAAACCGCGTCGCGGTTCGTCTGCGAGTCCACGTACCCGTCAACAAAGGGTTCGAGCGCGGGTACAACCTCTTGGGAATACGCCGAGGACAGGAGACTTCCGCCGAAGAGGGCGACTATAATGGCAAGTATCCCGGCAATGCCGCCGACAAGGCCGCGCTTATAGCCGTTCCACGTACAAAGCGCTATTATTATCAGCAATATAATGTCGATTACAGCTTTCATAAGTGATCACCTTTTATATGTATTCGCATTGTAAAATATACTACTTAAATATGAACAAATAAATGTAATCCGTCTGTCAATCCTTGGCGAGCATATCCCCCACCGCGCCGTCATACCAAACGCGGTTGAGGTAAAGCCCCTGCGGGGGCATTGTAGGCCCGGTTAAGCGCCTGTCACCGAGGGATAAGAGGTGCGGGATATCGGCAGGGTCGAGCTTGCCGTAGGACGCGTACACCATTGTGCCGACCATGGCGCGGCACATATTATACAAAAAACCGTCGGCGCAGACGGAAATCGTGATGATATTCCCCCGCTTTTCCGCCCTGCACCAGTGCACGGTGCGCACGGTGGTTTTCGTTTCCGTGCCGAGCGAGCGGACGGCGCGAAAATCGTGCGTGCCCTCAAAGGCGCGCGCGGCGGCGCTCATAAGGTCGATATCCAAGCGCTGAGGGTAAAAGCAAACGCGCTTTTCCAAAAACGGATCTCGGATATTACTATTTAGTATTTTGTAGATATATTCTTTTTTTATGCACGAGGAAATGGCGTTAAAGCCTTCCTCGGCTTCCACGGCGGCGCACACGGCGATATCGCCGGGAAGCTGCGCGTTGACGGCAAGGGGCAAACGGTCAACGGGGATGCGGCTGTCGGTTTTGAAGTTGGCGCAATAGCGCAGGGCGTGGACGCCCGCGTCCGTCCTGCCGCAGCCGACTGTGCGCACCTTGTGCCCGCAGACGCGGGAGAGCGCTTCGTCAAGCGTTTGAGCCACGGTAATGTCGTTTTTCTGCACCTGCCAGCCGTGGTAGCGGCTGCCGTCATATTTAAGGCGCAGGGCAATGTTTCTTGTCATATGCCGTATTTTTTCATGGCTATCATGCCCGCAAGGAAAGCACCCGCCAATATAAGGGCGATGAAATCACGCAGGGCAAGCTTTAACTGCTTCATGCGCGTTCTGCCCTCGCCGCCGTGATAGCAGCGGCTTTCCATAGCCACGGCAAGCTCATCCGCGCGGCGAAACGCCGACACGAAAAGCGGCACCATGACGGGCAAAAGCGCCTTGGCGCGGTCGATAAGAGAGCCTGTTTCAAAGTCCGCCCCGCGCGCTTTCTGCGCGGACATTATTTTGTCCGTCTCCTCGATGAGCGTGGGGATAAAGCGCAGTGCCATGCTCATCATCATCGTCATCTCATGCACGGGGACTTTGATTTTTTTCAGCGGGTTCATGAGCTTTTCCAAGCCGTCCGTGAGCGCGATGGGGCTGGTGGTATAGGTTAAAAGAAATGTGCCGGTAATCAAAAGGACAATGCGCAAAACCATTTGCACGGCGCGGCCTATGCCCTCCCATGTGATTATCCAGCCGGGGAGTATGGGCGTTCCCTCGGTGTAGAAGATATTCAAAAGCGCGGTGAGCACGATTATAAAAAGCATCGGCTTTAAGCCTTTGAATATGTGCCGGGGCGCGATATGGGATAAGGCCATGCAAAGCGCCGTTACCGCCGTCACAGCGGCATAGGAAACCCAGCCGACAGCCTGAAAGAGCGCGATTATATAAACTATCACAAGGATAAGCTTTGTGCGCGCGTCCAAGCGGTGTGCCACGGTATCGCCGGGGAAGAACTGGCCGAGCGTAACATCTTTCAGCATTTGCCCACCCCCTTTGCCGCGAGCACGGCATTTTTAAGCTGAGCATGGGTATAGACGTTCTTAGGGATATCCACACCCTCTGCGCGAAGCGCCATTGCGATTTCGCTCGCATGAGGGACGGAAAGGCCGACGGAAATAAGCTTTTCGGGGTCTGAAAACACCTCGGCGGGTGTACCGTCCATTAAAAGCCTGCCCTTATCGAAAACGAGCACACGCTCGCAAAGGCGGGCAACATCGTCCATGCTGTGGCTGATAACAATCACGGTAGAGCCGGTTTTCTCTCTGTAGGAGAGGATATTTTCCATTATCGTGGTGCAGCCGAGAGGGTCAAGCCCGGCGGTGGGTTCGTCCAAGATGAGAACGCCCGGGCGCATCGCGATAACGCCCGCTATCGCCACGCGGCGCTTCTGCCCGCCGGAAAGCTCCAACGGGGATTTATCGAAAAGCGCTTCATCAACGCCCACAAAGCCCGCCGCCTCGCGCACACGCGCGTCAATTTCGCCCTCGGCGAGCTTCATGTTCTTCGGCCCGAAAGCGATATCCTTATAAACGGTTTCTTCAAAGAGCTGATACTCCGGGTACTGGAACACAAGCCCCACTTCCGCCTTGACGGCCTTGCGGGAGTATTTATCCTCGTTTATGTCCTTACCGCCGACATATACCTTGCCCTCAGAGGGGGCAAGGAGCGCATTTAGATGCTGCACAAAGGTAGACTTGCCCGAGCCTGTATGGCCGATTACGCCGACAAGCTGCCCCTGCGGTATTTCAAGGTCGATTCCGTCCAAAGCGACCTTTTCAAACGGAGTTTTCGCGCTGTAAACGTGGCGCAGTCCCTCCACCTTGATATCTGACATTTGCTTTCCTCTTACGGTAAATAGATTAAGAATTGATTTTGTTTGCCACGGCTTTGGCGCAGGCTTCCGCCGTGAGCGCGTCCATGGGGAGCGTAAAGCCCGCTTGGTTTAGCTCGTAGATAAGGCGCGTTGTCTCCGGCACGGTCAAGCCCTCGCGCTCCATGAGCGCGACATCGGCGAACACCTCGCCCGGCGCACCGTCGGCCACAACAGAGCCGTTCGACATTACGATAAGCCTATCTGCGCCCACGCACTCTTCCATATGGTGCGTTATGAGCACAACGGTCATGCCCTTTTCGCGGCAAAGGCGCGTCACCGTGGAAACAACCTCTTGCCGCCCTTGGGGGTCAAGCAT
>CAYRPD010000002.1:28282-34841 GCA_964426095.1 uncultured Oscillospiraceae bacterium
GGCAAAGGCGCGTCACCGTGGAAACAACCTCTTGCCGCCCTTGGGGGTCAAGCATAGCGGTAGGCTCGTCAAGGACGATTATTTCAGGCTGCATGGCGAGCACCCCGGCAATCGCCACACGCTGCTTCTGCCCGCCGGATAGAAGATGCGGGGCATGGTCGCGCAAATCGTACATTCCGACTTGCTTTAAGCTTGCGTCCACGCGCGCGCGAATTTCATCGGGGGCTACGCCCAGGTTCTCCGGCGCAAAGGCCACATCGTCCTCAACCACGTTCGCGACAATCTGATTATCCGGGTTTTGAAACACCATGCCGACACAGCGGCGGATATCCAAAAGGCGCGCTTCGTCGGAAGTATCAACGCCGTTTACGATAACCTGCCCCTCATCGGGGAGCAAAATGGCGTTCATGTGCTTGGCAAGGGTGGATTTACCCGAGCCGTTATGACCCAGCACCGCGACAAACTGCCCGCGCTCGATTTCCAAATCAATGCCGCAAAGGCTTTCAAGCTCATCGCCGGGATAGGTATAATGTACATTTTTAAAGCTTATTATTGACATATCTTTTCTCGTGCTTCTCTTTCAGCGCTCCCAGCGGCAGGTTGCGCCGCAGGGCAGGCACAGCCCGCTCTCCGTGACCGGCAAGCCCAGCTCCTGAGCCTCGGAGCGGCCGCCGTATTTCTTGGTGAATATGCTTTCCGTGACATAGCTCAAAACCGAAGCGGAAAGGCCGGTGGTGTAGGAATTGATGACGACAAAAAGCGGGTCATCGCTCAAAACGCCCGCGCACAGCGACACAAACGGCCAAAGGTTGGTTTCAAGCTTCCACACCTCGCCCCCCGGGCCACGCCCGTAAGAGGGCGGGTCCATGATGATGGCATCATAGCGGCGGCCTCGGCGTATCTCGCGCTCGACAAACTTGGCGCAATCGTCCACAATCCAGCGGATGGGCGCATCGCTCACGCCGGAAGCGGCGGCATTATCCTTGCCCCAGGCAACCATGCCCTTTGCCGCGTCCACGTGGCAAACGCTCGCCCCGGCCTTGGCACAGGCCACCGTGGCAGCTCCCGTATACCCAAAGAGGTTGAGGACGCTGATAGGTCTGCCCGCCGAGCGGATTTTCGCCATTGCCCAATCCCAGTTGCAAGCCTGCTCCGGGAAAAGGCCGGTGTGCTTAAAATTCATGGGCTTTACGTTAAAGGTAAGCTCGCCGTAATGAATCTTCCAGTTCTCCGGCAGATGCCCCTTGTCCCAGCTTCCGCCGCCGCTCTCGCTGCGCTTATAGCGCGCATCGCGGTCATTCCAGTGCGCGTTGCGGCGGGGCGTTTCCCATATTGCCTGCGGGTCAGGACGGACAAGGTAATACTTGCCCCAACGCTCCAGCTTTTCACCGCGCGAGCAGTCTATAAGCTCAAAATCCTGCCATTTATCAGAAAACCACATAATTGTCTCCTCGTATCGGCGGCTCGGTCAGCCGCCGGAAAAGAAAGCAATGAACATCAACACGGTAATTCACTGTTTCCTTATATATAATATGACACGTTATTTTATCATTAAACCGTGTGCAGGTCAACTCAAAATATGCACCAAAAATAAGCGCCGAGGGAGGGTAATCCTCGCCTCGGCTGTAGAATATTTAGCTTTAATGGCAGTTATAGTAGTACAATGCGGTGCTGTCGGTCAAAACGGTGTCGCACTTGCCGGAATAGAGATAATCAAAGCATTCGGTAGTGCCGCCGGCAAGGCGGGTTATCTGCCCCAAGCGGCGCATAAGGTGCTTATCGCTTTCAAGCGCGGCAAGAGCTTCCGGCGTGGAGCACATCGCCATATTGCGCCCGCCCAAGCGAAGCTTATTCCACACACTTGAGCCATTACGCGCGGCAACAACAATGTCATTATGCACATAAGGGCCGTACTGGGTGTACAGGCGGTTTTCAATGTCCTCTTCGTTCAAGGCTATGCCGCCCCAAGCGCAGTCGATATTGCCGGAAGAAAGCTCAATATAAACATTCTCCTTTTCAATCGGCTGCATTTTCAGCGTCCAGCCGAGGCGCTCACACACGGCCATGGCAAGCTCCACATCAAAGCCCCAATAGCTCTCGTTGGATAAATAGGCCATGGGGAAGGAGTTAATGTCAAGGCCGATGGTAAACTCCTGCGCGGCGGGCGGGGTAAGCTCGGAGAGGGCTTCGGCGCGCTTATTGAAGTTTATAATTCTGTCGCCGAACCATTTCGCGGCAAGCTCATCCACCTTGCCCTCGGCGGCAAGCGTTTCCAAAGCGGCGGTGACATAGTAATATATAGGGTCATCGTTGCGGAAAGCGAGAGAGTATTCCTGCTCGACAAGGGTTTGAATAGTCTGCACGCCGTAGCTTGTCCCGCTTGAGGAGCAAGCGGCGGCAGAAAACACAAGCGAGAGCGCGAGGAAAACACAAAGCAATCTTTTTTTCAAGGGTACGCCTCCGGGATAATCAATGTTTGGGGGTATAGTCCGAACGGGAAGAGCGCGTACTGCGCCCGGCTTTCTGAGCAGCCGCAGTGCGCATTTCATAGCGCGCGCGGCCTGTACACGCCGCCTTTTTCGCGTTGAGCTTTTTAATGCCAACAACGGCAGAAACGGCCAGCACCGCAACCAGCACCACCGCGACAAGCGCTTTTTTTAAAAGCTCCCGCCGCGCTTCGCGCTCGGCGGCTTTTTGCGCTTCCTGCTGCTCCATGGCCTTGCGCAGCTCCTCTTCGGCTTTGCGAACGGCCTCTTCCTCGGCCAAGCGCTGCTGCTCGGCTTCCTCGGCGGCAACGCGGGCAAGCTCCGCTTCCTCGGCAAGCTTTTCGGCCTCGGCGCGCTCGGCTTTATAAGCGTCAAGGCGGGCATCGAGCGTGGGCGCATAGTCCACGAACATTTCCGCCGCGCGCGCTATGACCTCTTCCGCGCGTTCAACGCGCTCGGTCATAACGGTGAGGATAATGGGGTTTTCAAGATAGATTATGCCCGTTGTGCCGTTCCACTCGTTGTAGCTGCCGTACTTTTGCGCGATAGTCAGGCCGGGGTCTGTGCAGAGGTGGAAATAATCCACGGGCTGGGCGCGCTTGAGACAGTCAAGGATATTGGGAAAGCGTTCGGGGTTATTATATAGGGTCGTCATTACATCGTTCATAAAGCGAACGGTGAAATAACTGTAATCGACAAAATCGGAATGATAATAATCATCGGGCAGGGACGAAAACTGCTTGTACATTTCGCGCGCTTCCTGATCCGTGCCGAGATAGTTTAACATGAGGTGGGCGTAGTCGTTATTTGAGTAAACGAGTATGCTTTCCTCGGCCTTATTGAGCGTAAGCCCCTTTATCTCCGTTTCCTGCGTGAGCTTGCCCTCGTATTCCATTTGGGCAAGAATCATCATCAAGGGGACTTTATACATACTGGCGCTGTAATACCATGTGTCGGGATTATAGTACCACGTTTCGCCCGTGGCAAGGTAGGTCAGGGCAAAGCTTATGCGCTCGGGTCTGACATTATAGCCGGAATATGTATCAATAAAATTTTCAACAAGTGAATTAAGCTCATCATCGTCAAAAATGCTCATTTCGGCAAGGGCTTGGCTTTCCGGCGTGAGCGCGGCGGTTGCCGCCGCTTCGGCGGTATCGGAAAGGGCGGTGGTGTCACCCTCGGCGGCAAAGGCCGCAGTTGAGGCGGAAAAACACAGCGTCAACACCAATATCGCGGCAACTGCCGTTTTTATAAGCTTTTTCATAGTCTCTCTACCTCACAGATAATTCTTTCCGGGCGCGGTTAAAAAGCCGCTAAGTTTAGCGGCTTTTTTAATACCACACTTTATTTTTTATCCGCCGTATTCGCAGATATAGGCCATATGGCCGCTGTACCACTGCGGAAATTCGCCGCAGGGGTCGTTACGGCTGTCGTTATAATACCAGCCGCGATTATACCACAACAGAACGTAATCCTCTGCCGCACCGTCGGAGGAATCGACATAAGAAGGCTCGCCCTTTGCCCACTGCTCGTAAGGCGCGGTAGAACCGTCCTCCCAAACCATGGCATTATTCTCTCTGTGGCCGCCTATCCAAACGCGGTCTATCCCCTTGCTTTCGCAAAGCTCCACGAGCGCGACAAATTCATCCGCATCGTTGGGAACGGCAAGATGCCCGCCCATTTCAACGCACTTCTTCTGCGCGTCCGTCCAGCTGATGTCGGCAACGATGATTTCATAGCGATGCTCCTGCTCGCCGTTTGCGTCCGTTGCGGCGGCGGGGGTAGGCTCGCTCTCGGTTGCACTCTCACCGGGGACATAGGGGGTGGAGTCGGGCGAAATAGGCAGAAGCTCATCCTCGGGCACAACGTGCGCCGTGGGGAGCACGGTTTCAACGGGGATTTGCACCTCATCCTCATTTGCAGGCTCGGCCGTTACCGTTCCGGATACGTCGGCGGCGGGATTTTGCGCGGCGAGCTCTTCCATGTTGCGGTTAATGTTCTTGATGACAAGGTTGAAAATCAGCGCAACGATGACAAGCACCGCGCACAAAACGAGAATGACCGCAACGGGTCTTCTTCTGCGTTTCTTGACCTCTTCTTCCATACGACGCTCCTTTTCTGTATTTCTCGGATACTGCACAACCGGGGTTATCTCCGGCTGCTTTTTCAAAACAACGGGTTCAAGCTCCGGGTTTTTCTCGACATAAAGCTTAGGCACACGCTGAGCGGCGGGCGCAGGCTCTTCGGTTGCAGGCTCTTCCGGGGCGGCGTTTCCGCGCGCGAGCTCGGAAGCGAGGGAAAAATCATCCCCCTGCGGCGCGGCGGGAACGGCTTCTTCCTCTACCGCGTCTGTGCTCTCCTGCTCTATAGGCTCTTCCGATGCATCCAGCGGGGATTCTTCCGCTTCTTCAAGCTCCGGCGCGCTCTCTTCAAGCTCCGGCAGGGGCTCTTCCTCGTCACGCTCGATGATACCCACCATCATGCGCTCAAGCTCACTGAGATCGTCATCATTTTTATTAAATATCGTCTCGGCGCTGGGCGCACCGTTGAGATAAAGGTTTTTAAGGCAGCTTTCAACCACGGCGCGCAATTCGTCCATACTGGAATAGCGCTCATCCTTTTTAAAGCGGGTGGCCTTGGCGATGATATCGCCGAGGCGGCGACCGGCGGACGCGGGCGCGGTGAAGCTTTCCCCGCCCATGCGCCGAAGCTGCGCATCCTTGCACTCCCCGTCAAAGGGGAGCTTGCCGTTATTGACGGCGTAATAAAGCAGCATACCGATAGAATAAACATCGGACGCGGGAGAGGGCGCATGATTCCAATAAAGCTCAGGCGGGAGAAATTGAAGCTCCTGCCCCGACCAGTCCTCGCGCTTCGCTTCGCCCAAGGCGAGAGCGCCGTTTGCGTCAAGGCTGATATTTTCCGGGTAAATGCCGCCGTGATACGCGCCCGCGCCGACATCGGCCTTGACGCGCTCGCAAAGCTTTATTATAAATTCGCACAGCTCTTGACGAGAGTATCTTAATATGCTGTCGCCGACTGCGTTTTCTACGTTGAATGCGGGTTTTTTCACGGTGGACATATCTCCTTTCCCACGGTTCACTGACGATATTATGTTAACACACGGTTTTCGATTCGTCAACGAAAACTATTCTATTATATAGTTTTTTTACAAATTTATTTTTTATCCGCGCGGTTTAAGCTCAACTTTGCATTTTGGAAACTATCTTCTCAATTTGCTCGGCATAGCGCGTAAGCTCCTTGTTGGCGCGGCCTTCCAGAGTGCGGCACACGGAAAGAAGCTTTTCCGCCGCCGCGATAAGGCGCTCAAACGCCGGGGAGACGGTGCGCTTTTTGATTTTTTCAACGGGCTTTGGCTCGGCAATGCGGTCAAATTCGCCGCGAAGAAGGTCATAGCACGTGCCGCTGTAGGGGGCAAAGGCCGTATAGCCATGCTCCTCTTGAAGCGATTTTACAAACGCGTCCGCCGCATCCGGGTCGCCGTGGTTTACGAAAACGAGCTTGGGCTTATTCTCAAAGCTCTTGACCCACGCGGTAAGCCCCGCCTTGTCGGCGTGACCGCTCACGCCGGGCAGCACGTCAATTTCGGCGTTTACGGCGATTTCTTCGCCGAGTATCTTCACCTTTTTTGCCCCGTCCGCAAGCGTTCTGCCGGGCGTGCCGACTGCCTGATAGCCGACAAAGAGCACCATGCTCTCCTTTCGCCAAAGGTTATGCTTCAAATGGTGGCGCACTCTGCCCGCATCACACATTCCGCTGGCGGAAATAATGACCTTGGGCGTTTTATCCTCGTTTATGGCCTTGGATTCATCGGATGATACACTCAGCTTCAGCCCCGGGAACACAAGCGGGTTTTCGCCCGAACGGATGACCGCGCGCATTTCATCGTCCACAAAATCGGTATCGCATTGAAGGAAAACGCGGGTGGCTTCAATGGCAAGGGGGCTGTCAACATACACGGGGAAATCACCGTGGCCGTGAACAAGGCCGCGATTTTTAATCTCACGTATGAAATAGAGCATTTCCTGCGTGCGCCCGACAGCGAATGACGG
>CAYRPD010000002.1:34941-56681 GCA_964426095.1 uncultured Oscillospiraceae bacterium
ACCTCAATCGCCGCCGAGCCGAGAAGATGCCCCACATCCGTCATGCGTATGGTGACGCTTTCATTCAGCTGCACGGCCTCGCGATAGGCGCAGGGGCGCATAAGGCGCAAAGCGCCCTCGGCATCGTCCATATCGTAAAGGGGTTCAACGGCCGCCTCACCTCGGCGCGCGGCCTTTTTAGTTTTCCACTCCGCGTCCGACATTTGGATATTCGCGCAGTCACGCAGCATTATCTCGCAGAGCGAGCACGTGGCGGCGCTTGCATAAATCGGCCCGCGATAGCCGTTTTTATATAAAAGCGGGAGGTGGCCGGAATGGTCGATATGCGCGTGGGTCAACAAAACGAAATCCAGCTCCGCCGGGGCAACCGGCAAAGGCTCATTCTCAAATAGATTCTTGCCCTGCTCCATGCCGCAATCCACAATACCCTTTTTCGTGCCGACCTCGATATAGGTCATGCTGCCGGTGACTTCGTGCGCCGCGCCCAGAAACGTTATTTTCATCGCTTTATCCCTTTCCTTATTATTTTATATGACGAAAGCCCGGTGTGTTTTGTTCCGTCCGGGCTGTTCGTTATGGCTTTTTAAAACTCAAAGAGGTTGATTTGGTTGCTGTCGGGCATATCGCCGAGTGCGCCAAGCTCGCGGAGCGTTTCAAGGTGAGTTTGGCTGACCTTGGGGCACTCCGAGCCAAGCTCTTCAACGGATATGAATTTCGTGCCGAGGTCTTTCACGCGCGCAAGGTCAATGGCCGCGGTTTCGCCGAGGCCGGAGATAGACACAAACGGCGGGCGAAGCTTGCTGTCGGGCGTGATGAGAAAGCGGGTTGCGTCCGATTCATAAAGGTCAATCGGCGCAAAGTCAAACCCGCGCATATTAAACTCATACACCGCTTCAAGCGTGACGAGCAAATCCTCTTCGTTGGCTGTGAGGGGGCGTTTGCGCATTTCGTATATCTTGCGGCGCACCTCGTCCGCCCCGCCGCACATCATTTGCGCGTCAAAGCCGCCTTTCTGACTGCGGCGGTAAAAATACGCCGAGTAGAAAGCGAGGGGCTTATGCACCTTAAACCATGCGATTCTGAACGCCATCATGACATACGCCACGGCGTGAGCCTTGGGGAAGAGATAGGCAATCTTGCGGCAGGATTCAATATACCAATCGGGTACTTTTTTCTCGCGCATTAAGCGCTCCGCATCGCCGGGAAATTCCCCGCTCTTTTTCACCTTGCCCTTACGCACGGCTTCCATTGTCTTAAACGCCAAGGACGGCTCAATTCCCTTGGAGATAAGGTAAATCATAATATCGTCACGGCAACCCACGGCCTCATTAACCGTGGCGATGCCGCCGGTTACAAGGTCGCGGATATTGCCCGCCCAAACGTCCGTACCGTGGGAAAAGCCCGAAAGACGGATGAGCGTATCAAACTGCGTGGGCTGGGTATCGACAAGCATTTGGCGGGTAAAGGGCGTGCCGAACTCGGGAACGCCGATAGAGCCGGTTTTGCCGATGATAGGGTCATCATCCGGCAGCCCCAACGCCGAGGGCGAGGTGAAGATAGACATGGTTTCGGGGTCGGAAAGGGAGATTTCCTTTGCGTCCACGCGCTCGCCGAGCTGCTCGGACAAGTCCTCCATCATGCGAATCATGGTGGGGTCATCGTGCCCAAGCTCATCGAGCTTCAAGAGGTTATCTTCCATGCAGTGATATTCAAAATGCGTGGTGATAATATCGCTGTCGGGGTCGTCCGCCGGGTGCTGGACGGGGCAAAAGTCCGTAATATCCTTATCCTGCGGCACGACAACAAGCCCGCCGGGGTGCTGCCCGGTGGTGCGCTTTATGCCGACAAGCCCTTGGGCGAGACGGTTTTCCTCGGCCTTGCTGGCCTGTATGCCGCGCTCCTCAAGATACTTTTTCACATAGCCGTAGGCAGTTTTTTCCGCAAGCGTGCCGATAGTACCGGCGCGAAAAACGTGATCCGAGCCGAAAAGCGTTTCGGTGTACTTATGCGCCTTGGCTTGGTATTCGCCGGAGAAGTTAAGGTCGATATCGGGGGTTTTTTCGTTGCCGGGGAAGCCGAGGAAGGTTTCAAACGGGATATTAAACCCGTCACGGCGCATTCTCTCGCCGCATTCGGGGCAGTCCTTTTCCGGCATATCCGCACCGCAGCCGAAGCTGCCGTCCGTGACAAATTCGCTGTGGCAGCACTTGGGGCAGACATAATGCGGCGGGAGCGAGTTAACCTCGGTTATGCCGGACATATACGCTACGATTGACGAGCCGACAGAGCCACGCGAGCCGACAAGGTAGCCGTTTTCAAGCGAGTTTTCAACCAGCTTTTGCGCCGACATATAAATAACATCGTAATTATGGTCAAGTATGGTTTTAAGCTCGACATCCACGCGGCTTTGGACGATTTCCGGGGGATTTTGGCCGTAAATGCGGTGCATTTTGTCATAAACCAAGGTTTTAAGCTGCTCGGCAGAGTTTTCGATTTTCGGCGGGAAAAGCTCCTTGGGTAAAAGCTCGATTTCCTCAACCTGATCCGCTATTGCGCGGGTATTTGTGATAACAACCTCGCGCGCGGTATCCTCGCCGAGATATTTAAACTCGGAGAGCATTTCATCCGTCGTGCGGAAAAAGATCGGGCAATCCCTATCCGCATCGGAAAATTTCTTCGCGGCCTGCAAAATCTTTCGGTACTGCTCGTCCTCCGCGTCCATAAAGTGAACATCACTTGCCGCGATTACGGGCTTACCCAAGCGCTTGCCGAGGTTGACAATGACGCGGTTATAGTCCTCAAGCACGGTTTTATCGCGCACCGTGCCGTTATCTATGAGAAAGCCGTTATTGCAAATGGGCTGGATTTCAAGATAGTCATAGAGCTTGGCTATCTTTTCAAGCTCACGCTGGTTCGCGCCCTTCATCACAGCGCCGTAAAGCTCGCCCATGCCACAGGCAGAGCCGACTAATATTCCCTCGCGATGCTGCACAAGCAGGCTCTTGGGGATATTGGGGGTGCGGTGGAAGTGGTTGAGATAGGACTGGGAAATCATCTCGTATAGATTCTTCAATCCCTTGCGGTTTTTGACAAGGAGAATCATGTGGTGGGTTTTCGCGACATCCGTGCGGCGTATGGAATGGTAAACGCGCTCTATATCGTCCACGGTTTTTGCACCGCGCTGACGCAGCATGGGGAGAAACTTATCCATCATATGCGCAACAACCATTGCATCATCCGAGGCGCGGTGGTGGTTAAACTGCGGCAGCCCTAAGTGATTGGAGACAATATCCAGCTTAAAACGCTTCAGCTCCGGCAAAAGCGCCTGAGAGAGAGCAAGAGTATCCATAAATACGGGGGCAAAGCGCAAGCCCTGTCTGTTGGCCGCCGCCGTCATAAAGCCCACGTCAAAGTGCGCATTGTGCGCAATGAGCGGCCTGTCGCCGACAAAGGCCATAAACATTTCCATTGCCTTTTTTTCATCGGGCGCACCGGCCACATCGCTGTCTCTTATGCCGGTGAGCTTAGTAATCTCGGCGGGAATGTGCATTTTGGGGTCTACAAAGGTGTTAAACTCGCGAATTATATTGCCGCCGGAGAAGATAACCGCGCCTATCTCCGTCATGCGGTCATTCATGGCGTTAAGGCCGGTGGTTTCAATGTCAAAGGCGACAAATTCCGCGTCCAAGGGAAGCTGGGATTTGCCCGTGACGGCGCTGTTGCCGTCCATGTCGTTATAATAATAGGCTTCAAGGCCGTATATTATCTTCACGCCGTGCTTTTTCCCGGCTTTCCACATATCCGGGAACGCTTGCGCCACGCCGTGATCCGTCACGGCGATAGCGGGCATACCCCAATATGCCGCGCGCGCAACAACGGCGGCAGGGTCTGTGAGCGCGTCCATTGCGGAAAAGCGCGTATGCAAATGAAGCTCCACACGCTTTTCTTTCGCGTTGTCGCTACGCACGGTTTTCTTGGTTTTTACGATATTGCGAGGGTCGATGATGATATCATCATCGTATTTAGAGTAAGTCACTTCGCCCTGTACAATGAGGTGATCCCCCTCGTTGACGGAGCTTATAACGCTTTTATCCTCGTCCGCGCGCATATAGCGCGAAACGCGCACGGAGTTTGTGCGGTCGGTCATGTCAAAGCACAACACGCCCCCGCCGTTTTGCAAAGTTTTGCTCGTGACGGCGAACACATCACCCTCCACGGTAATGCGCCCGGATTCAAGGCTGACCGCGCTCATGGGTACGGGGTGCTGCTTTACGGCGCGCCCGAAAAGGACACTGCCCGCAGGTGCACTGTTGGAGCTGCCGCCGCCGGTGGACGAATACCCGCTCGCCGCGCTCGGTGCGTCTTTCGGCGCGGGATAGTCGGCCTCAATCGCAACGGAAGAGAGCGCGAAAACGCCGCGAATAAGCTCGCCCAAGCGCGTAGTATCCGCCGGAGAGGGCATGGAAGAAAACCATGCCTTTATCGTCATGGCTTTCTCACCCGCTGCGATTTTCACATCGGTCACATATGCGTTTTCAAGCCCGCCCGCAACGGCTCTGAGCGCCGCAGCTTCGGGGAAAATGGTTAGAAACGGGGTGTGCTGCTCGCTCATTTGTTCTGACCGTCGCTTTCGATAAGCTCAATGAGGGCAGGGCAGAGTTCATCATAAGCGTATGTACCCAGCACCTTGCCTTTTTTGAAAAGGATTCCCTTATTCTTGCCCCCGGCAATGCCGTAATCCGCTTCGCGCGCTTCGCCCGGTCCGTTGACGACACAGCCCATGACGGCCACGGTGATGTCCCTATCCATATCGCGCACAAGGCTTTCCACCTTGTTGGCAAGGGAGATAAGGTCGATTTCCGTTCTGCCGCAGGTGGGGCAGGAGACAAAGCGCACGCCGCCCCGGCGCACGCCCGCCGCTTTCAAAATGGCGATTCCCGCGCTCACCTCGCGCACGGGGTCAGCCGTGAGAGAGACGCGCACGGTGTTGCCTATGCCCTCGCACAAGAGCGTGCCTATGCCGACAGCGGACTGGATAGTACCGTTCCACTCGGTGCCGGTTTCGGTAATGCCGAGGTGCAGGGGGTAAGAAAAGCGTTCGCTTGCAAGGCGATAGGCCGCCACGGTGAGCGGCACGGAAGAGGATTTCATAGAGATGCAGATATCGTTAAAATCAAACTTCTCCAAAAGCGCCGCGTGCCCTGCCGCGCTTTCCACCATTGCTTCGGGGCAGGGGTGGCCGTACTTTTCAAGTAAACGCGGCTCAAGGCTGCCGGCGTTCACGCCGATGCGGATGGGTATGCCGCGCTTGCGGCATTCATCGGCCACGGCCTTGACATTCTCCTCGCCCCCGATGTTGCCGGGGTTGATACGGATTTTGTCTATACCGCGCTCGGCGGCGGCAAGGGCAAGGCGGTAATCAAAATGTATATCCGCGACAAGGGGCATATCCACCTGCTCCTTGATAGCCGACACGGCGCGCGCCGCGTCCATGTCGGGTATGGCAATGCGGACAATATCGCACCCGGCGGCGCGCAGCGCCTTAATCTGCGCCACGGTCGCGTCAACGTCCCAGGTTTTGGTGTTGCACATCGACTGCACGGTAACTGCGGCATCGCCGCCGATTTCCAAGCCGCCTACGCGGATTTTTCTCGTTTCGTTTCTCTTATCGCTCATTTCGTCACTATCCTTATTATATCGTTGAACATTACCACGGCCATAAGCGCCAAAAGCAGCACCATGCCGAGGGCGTGTATATATCCTTCATACTTGGGGTTAAGGCGCTTTTTCGTAATGCTTTCTATTATCCACGTCACAATGAGCAAGAATACGCGCCCGCCGTCCAATGCGGGAATGGGGAGCATATTCATTATGGCGAGGTTGACGGCGATGAACGCGCCGAGGTAGAGGATATCCATGATGGCAGCGCTTGTTGACACGGCGGCTTCCGCAGTCTCCGTCATAAGGTTTACTATGCCGACAGGCCCTGCCATATCGTTAACCGTAACCTGCCCCTCGACAATCTGCTCCAAGCTCATCCACACCAAGCGCCCAAACTCCATAGCGGTATTCCACGAATAGCGCACGGTGTTGAAAAAAGTTGCTTCATCATAGCCGAAGTATATACCGTACATCTTCGTCTCTTCCCCCTCGTATTCCACGGGGACAAACTCGAAATCTTCAAGCGTGACGCGCTTTCCGTCACGGCGAAGGACAATGTCATACGTTCCGTCACCGCGAGATAGAAAGTCCGAGACATCGCTGAACTGGTATATGCGCCGTCCGTCAATTTTTAAAAGCCTATCCCCCGCTTGCAAAGCGTCCGCCCCCTCGTAGGGACAATTGTCCATAAAATCGGAGATTACGGGCGCGCGAAAGGCCGTGGCCGAGGAATAAACGCACAGCAAAACGAGAACGCCGAAAAGAAAATTCATCGCCGAGCCTGCCGCGAGGATAAGTGCGCGCTTCCATGCGCTTTGCGAGGTGAAGGCGCGCGGATCGTCCGAGGCTTCGTCCTCGCCCGCCATGGCGCAAAAGCCGCCGATAGGCAGCAAGCGCAGGGTATAGGCGGTTTCGCCGCGCTTATAGCGCAAAAGCATAGGCCCCATGCCCAAAGCAAACTCGTCAACGCGAACATTGAAAAGCTTCGCCACGGCAAAATGCCCGAATTCGTGAACAAGCACGAGCACGCCGAAAAGAACGATTGCAAAAAGGATATAGATAAATGTCATAGAAAAATGCTCCCAAGGGTTAATGCGTATTGAAATTACAGTCTATTATGCGCCGTATTTTTCTTTCACGAAGCGGCGGGCAGCCGCATCGGCGGCAATAATATCGTCAAGGTCGTGCGTGTGCACAACGCCCACGGTTTCCACGGCTTCGGCGGCGCAATCGTAAATGCGGTTATAGCCGAGCTTGTGGTTAAGGAACAGGCGCACGGCCTCTTCATTCGCCGCGCTCATGACGCACCCGGCCGTGCCGCCCGTGCGCGCCGCGTCCATGGCAAGGCGCAGACAGGGTGTATTTTCAAGATCCGGCGCGAAGAACGAAAGGTCGGAAAGGGTATAGAAATCCAGCACATCGCGCACAGCGTCCACGCGCTCGGGATAGCTGAGGGCAAACTGGATGGGCAGACGCATATCCTGCGCGCCGAGCTGGGCAATGACCGTACCGTCAACAAGCTCTACCATAGAGTGTATGACGCTTTGCGGGTGAATAACCACCTGAATGTCATCGGGCGTGACGGAGAAAAGGTGCATAGCCTCTATAAACTCCAAGCCCTTATTCATCATCGTGGCGCTGTCAACGGAGATTTTCGCGCCCATGCTCCAATTAGGATGCTTTACGGCCTCTTCCGGGGTTATATTTTCAAGCGTTGCGCGCGCACGGCCGCGAAACGGCCCGCCGGAGCCTGTGAGCAAAAGCTTTTTAAGCTCCCCCGGTTTGCGCCCCATGAGGCACTGGTAAATGGCCGAATGCTCGGAATCCACGGGGACTATCTCCGCGCCGCGCTCCTTTGCCCGCTGCATGACGATTTCGCCCGCGCAAACAAGGGTTTCCTTATTGGCAAGGGCAATGCGCTTTTTCTCGTCAATGGCGGCAAGCGTGGGCTTTAGGCCGATAGCGCCGGAGACGGCAGTTACAACGCAGTCAATACTATCAAGCGTGGCAGCCTCGATAAGCCCGTCTATGCCGCTTCCGACGCGGATAGGCGTATCCGCCACGGCGATTTTAAAATCCTTTGCCGCCTGTTCATCATAAACTGCGACAAACTCCGGCTTTAAGCGGCGCGCCTGCTCTTCCAAAAGCTTTATACTGCGCGAGGCGGCAAGCGCCGCAACGGGCAGATGCATATGCTCGGCCACATCTATGCTTTGGCGGCCTATAGAGCCGGTGCAGCCCAATATTGAAACAGCTTTAAGCATTCTATTTCTCCTTTATCTTCAGCTCGCGTAGCTGAGCCTTATGCTCATCGCTCACGCGGTAGCTTTCCACGGCCTTTTGTATGGCCTTGTTATGCGTCCAAGCGTCTAAACGCCGCTCGGCGATATAGGGCAAAATTTCATCATAGTGCTTGGCAAGCGCCGTGGCAAAATACCACGCTTGCATCATGCGCACATAGTATTCCCTGCTCTCGACAGCGCACACAATGTCCGCATACTCCCTTGAAAAATCCGCGTCCAAATATAAGCGCATGAGCTGCCCTATCGCATAGCGAACGGTGTAGGTTTCGCCGCTTTTTATCCATTCGCGGATAATCTCTAAAAGCCGCGCCTTATTCTTTGCAAGCGCCTTGGGGTTCATCTGGTCGCAGGTCGCCCAGTTATCCACATACGGCAAAAACGCATTGAGCGCTTCTACGCACGCGTCAAAATCCTTTATCTTTTCGATTAAAAACGCGTGGAGCTGGTTTTCTTCAAAGTATTCGTGCGGGAGAGCGCGGAGGAATTGCTCAGCCTCGGCGGTTCCCCAAAGCTCCTTGGCAAGCGCGCGAAGAAGCGGCGTGCGAACGCCGATAAAGGCAGCCCCCGCCCCCGGCACGAGCTTTGAATTAAAATCGCGGTACTTTTCATCTTGCAGGGCGAAAAGGCGCTTTTGAAGCTCGGTCACGGGTTTTTCACTCCCCCAAAGCGCCTGTCGCGGGCGTTGAACACCGCAATGGCCTTTTCAAGCTCATCGGGCGTAAAATCCGGCCACAAAACATCGGTGAAATAAAACTCCGAGTAGGCGCACTGCCACAAGAGGAAGTTTGAAATGCGCACCTCGCCGCCCGGACGGATGAGTAAATCCGGGTCGGGAATGCCGGAGGAATAGAGGTAGGATGCAAATTCGTCCTCGGTAAGCTCGCCGGTGGTTTTCCCGGCAGCATAGGCCTCGGCATAGCGGCGCGCCGCGCGCACTATTTCATCGCGCCCGCCGTAGTTAAGGCAAATATTCGCCTGGAAGCCGTCATAGTGAGAGCTTATTTCGTTCGTGCGCGCAATCTCCTCTTGAAGCTCCGGGGAGAGGGCGGACACATCGCCCAGCACCTTCATCTTTATCTTGTCGCGCTCCATTGTGGCAATGGCTTCGCGAAGATACTTATCAAGAAGCTTCATTATCGTGCCCACTTCGCCCTCGGGGCGCTTCCAGTTTTCCGTGGAAAAGGCGTAAACCGTGAGATACTCCACGCCGATATTCTTGCAGTACGTGGCTATCTGCCTGAACGTTTCCGCCCCGGCGGCGTGACCCGCCGTGCGCGGCATACCGCGCTTTTTAGCCCAACGGCCGTTGCCGTCGAGTATTATTGCAATGTGACGGGGGAGGCCGGATCTCTCCCGCTCCCCCGCCTTAATGGTTTGAGCCATAGCTGTCCTCCGGACTTGTCAAATTTCAGTAAGCTCTTTTTCCTTTTTGTCGGTTATCTTGTCGATTTCCTTGGTGAAATCATCGGTCAGCTTTTGAATGTCCTTCTCGGCGATTTTGTAATCATCCTCGGTTATCTCGGAGGACTTCTGCTGCTTTTTATACTTGTCTATCGCGTCGCGGCGAATGTTGCGTATGGCAACCTTCGCTTCCTCACCGTATTTCTTGGTCTGCTTTACAAGCTCCTTACGGCGCTCTTCCGTCAGCGGCGGGAACACGAGACGCAGCATACGCCCGTCATTCTGCGGGTTGATGCCAAGGTCGGAAGCCAAAATGGCCTTTTCGATGCCCTTGAGGACAGACGCGTCCCACGGCTGAATCAGCAGAGAGCGCGGGTCGGGAGAGGCGATGGACGCAACCTGCTGGATGGGCGTGGGCGAGCCGTAGTAGTCAACCTGAATCTGGTCGAGCACGGCGGCGTTTGCGCGGCCTGCGCGGAGCGTGGCAAGCTGGGTGTTGAGCGCCTCGCAGGTCTTTTTCATTTTGTTTTCAAATTCCTGATAGTCAGACATTGTTTTACCTCCGGTATATTATCATATTTTTTATTTTTCTTTGTGAATTGTCTTGCGCGATTTTGTGAATTTATATCACCTTTGTGCCGAGCTTCTCACCCGCGAGGACGCGGCCTATATTGTCGGGGTCGGCAAGGGCAAAGACGATGAGGGGGATATTATTATCCATTGCAAGGCTTGTCGCGGTAGAGTCCATAACCGCGAGGTGGCGGGAGAGAACCTCATCATAGCTTATCTCGTCAAACTTCACGGCGGAAGCGTCTTGACGCGGGTCGGCAGAGTACACGCCGTCAATGTTCTTGGCAAGCAGGATTGCGTCCGCGCCTATCTCCGCCGCGCGAAGAGCGGCAGCAGTGTCGGTAGAGAAAAACGGCATACCCGAGCCGCAGCCGAAAAGGACAATGCGCCCGTTTTCAAGGTGCTCTATCGCCTTTTGCGTGTCGTACCTTTCGCCCACGCCTTGGATATCCACAGCGGTCATAACGCGCGCGTTCGCGCCGATTTGCTTAAAAACATCCGCCACGGCAAGGCAGTTCATCGCAGTGGCGAGCATACCCATGCGATCCGCGCTCACGCGCTCGATATGCCCCGCGCCGTCCTTCACGCCGCGCCAAAAGTTGCCGCCGCCAATGACAATGCCGACTTGCACGCCGCTGTCAACGCACTTTTTCACCGCCGTGCATACGCGCGACACAAATTCAAAATCGTACCCGGTTTTCTTGTCCCCGGCGAGCGCCTCGCCGCTGATTTTTATCAGCACACGCTTATAAATGCTGTTCATCGCGTTTCTCCTTATATATCAAGTATACCCATTATCACTATGCCGACAACGACAAGCGCAATGGAAAGATAGTGCTTCTTGGAAAGCTTTTCTTTGAGGAAGATGCGCCCCCATATCACAGAGGCCACGCAGTAAGAGGATATAATCGGCGCGGCAAAGGCCACGTGCTCGGTGTCGGCAAGGGCGTAGATGTAGAAAAACTGCCCTATCGTTTCAAACACGGCACCCGTATACTTCGGCGCTTCCTGCTTGGGGATAAGCTTTTGCTTCTTCACGCCGAGAACATACACCGCACTCACAAGGCCGACAAGCAAGAATGTAAGCTCATAGGCCACGTTTGCGGAATCCTCGTTCAAAACCTCCAGCACGCGGCTGTCGGCAAATGTGCCGAGCGCGTCAAGGAGACAGTATATAATAGGTATGGTTATGGCAAGCCAGCTTTTAGCATAGTGGTGGTTGGATTCGTCCTGACGGGCGCGGCGCAAGTCCTCATCCTCGTTTGCTTCCGTAATGCCGAGGGCGATAACGCCCAAGCACACAAACGCCACAGCCACAAGCGCCATAGCGGGAAGCTCCTCGCTTATGCCGACGGTGGCAAAGGTCAACACCGCGACAACAGCGCCGGAGGAATTGCATATGGGAGAGGAAATGGACAGCTCAATATATCTCAGCCCCAAGTACCCCATCGCCATAGAGCTTATGTACAAAAGGGAAACGGGCAGGTACGTGAGCAATATTTCGCCGTTTATCTCCACACCGCCGACAAAGATTTCATAGGCGGCATGAAGCCCCATTACAACGCCCACCGCCGTGACCATTTTCAAATGGCTGTATTTATCCGTTGCATCCTGACAGCCGATTTTGGAAAACAAGTCCGAACCGCTCCAGCACAACAGTGCTATAAGCGCAAACCAAAACCACATGATTGCATCAAGCCTTTCTTTTTCTCGATTAGCGCGCATATCGCCCTGCGACGCGCTTTATATTCGACAGACGGGCGGCATTTACACCCGTCCGCTCCGATTTTACCACAGTATGGCCTTTTTGACAATTGCAAATTGACAAAATATCTCCCGCCCGCCGCGCTATAATTTCACCATGAAAACAATTTACGCAGACAGTCTCTTTATAACTAACCTCGTCATTGACTATCTTCTGCTCCTCGCCTCGGCGCAGGTTTGCGGCACGGTGCTGAAAAGGCGGCGGTATCTCCTCGCCGCCGCCGTGGGGAGCGTGTACGCGGTGGCGGTGTACCTGCCGGGGCTGGGGGCGCTGGCGCACCCGGTTATGAAGCTTATATTGGGGCTTATAATGGCGTACATCGCCTATTACCGCGAGGCGCGGCGGGTGAAGTGCGCGTTGATATTCATGGCGGTGTCCGCCGCGTTCGGCGGGTTTTTGTGGGCGATTGAGCTTGCCGGAGGCCGCCCCGCATTCGATACGCGCGCGCTCGTTGCCGCATTCGCGGCGTGCTACGTGGTGATGACGGCGGTGTTTCGGCGGCAAGGCGCGGCGGTGGAAAGGCCGAGGGTGAAAGCGGAGCTGACGCTGAGCGGAAAAAGGAGCGAGTTTTTCGCGCTCATTGACAGCGGAAACGGGCTTATTGACCCGATAAGCAATCTCCCCGTCATGGTGATTTGCCCCCACGCCGCCGCGCCGCTTTTCGGCGTTGCGCCCGCGGTTTTACATACGGACGCGGTCACGCTCATAGAGCGCGCAGGCGAAATTGACGCGCTGCGCTCTAAGCTCCGCTTAATCCCCTACTCTGCCGTGGGCGGGGGCGGAATGCTGGCGGCTTTCAAGCCGGACAGCGCCGTGATAGACAGCGAAGCGCGCGAAATCCTCGCCGCGATAAGCCCCGAAGTTGAGGGGGACGGGTACGAGGGGATAATATAAATATGCCGAAAACAACAATTAATCCTTGAAAGGAGCAAAAAATGCTTTGTAAACCGCAAATTTTCTTTCTCCGCGAGCAGCTTTTTAACATTCTCGGCCTCACGCCGCCGTCCGTTTTCTATATCGGCGGGAGTGACACTTTGCCCCCGCCGCTCGACCGCGAGGCGGAAGAGCGCGCGATATCGCGCGCGGAAAACGGGGACGGGGACGCAAAAAAGCTGTTGATAGAGCACAATCTGCGCCTTGTGGTGTACATCGCCAAGCGCTTTGAAAACACCGGCATCAATCTTGAGGACTTGATTTCAATAGGAACGATCGGGCTTATCAAGGCCGTGAACACCTTTAACTCCGAAAAGAAGATAAAGCTTGCCACATACGCCTCGCGCTGTATCGAAAACGAGATTTTGATGTATCTGCGCAAGGTAAGCTCGCAGAAAACGGAGATTAGCTTCGACGAGCCGCTCAACACCGATTGGGACGGGAATGAGCTGCTGCTCTCGGACATTCTCGGCACGGACGAGGACGAGGTGGCGCGCCCGTTGGAGGATGACGCGGACAGGCAAATGCTCATGCAGGCAATCGCCACGCTGTCCGAGCGGGAAAAGAGCATAATTTTGATGCGCTTCGGGCTGCCGTCCGGGCGGGAATACACGCAAAAGGAAGTGGCGGAGATTATGGGCATTTCCCAAAGCTACATCAGCCGCTTGGAAAAGCGAATAATAGAGCAGCTTCGCCGCGAAATGACAAAGCTGCTGCAAGTGTGAGGGGGAAGCCCTCTCCGGCGCGGCAAGGCCGCGCCACCTCTCCCAATGGGAGAGGCAAGGGGGTGCGTCAATCAACCGCCGCTTCCTCTTGGCTCCCCCAATGGGGGAGCTGGCAGCCGTCAGGCTGACTGAGAGGGCTAACGCGGCTTTCGCCGCTACACCTCATTAGTTGGGCAAGCCCGACAGTTTCCCCTTGAAGGGAAGACAAGGTGGGGTAACAAGCCAATACATAACAACGCAAAGGACACCGACGTATACACGGCGGTGTCCTTTGCGTTGTTATAAGCGGATTAACAGTTAACAATCAAAGATTAAAACATTAATCAATAATCAACGATTAATAGTAACGCTTATTCTTGTTCTTGCGAGCGGCCTCGGATTTCTTGCGGCGCTTGACGCTGGGGCTCTGATAGTACTCTTTCTTTCTCAGGTCAGCCAGAACGCCGGACTTTGCACAGCTTCTCTTGAATCTTTTAAGAGCGTTGTCCAAAGACTCGTTTTCCTTGACATATATTTCAGACATTTATTTCCCTCCCTCCAAACACACCTTGCGGCGCTTCAAGGGCCAACAATCGGCTGTTTAACAAAGGTATTATACCTACTTTATCGCAACTTGTCAATAATCAGTTTGCGCTCTTGAGGATCAAATTTATCAATTTGTTCTTCACGACGATGGTTTTGACGAGCTGCATACCTTCCATTTGGCGCTGAATCTTCTCATCGGCCATGGCGGCGGCGAGAATAGCCTCATCGGAAGCGTCGGTAGGCACGGTGACGGTGGTGCGGAGCTTGCCGTTTACCTGGACGGCCATTTGACGCTCGGCATCGACAGTCTTGGCCTCGTCATACTGCGGCCAAGGCATCTGCATTGCCATTTTGCCGTGCTTTGCGGCAAAGCCTTCTAGCTCCCACATTTCCTCGGTGATATGCGGGGCAAAGGGGCTGAGCAGGAGCAAAAGCTGCTCCAAATCGCCCTTGGTAAGGCCGTTTGCATAGAATTCGTTCACCATAGTCATCATGGCGGCAATGGCGGTATTCATCTTGAGCTGATCTATATCCTCGGTGACCTTCTTAATAGTCTTGTGGATGATAGATTCGTTCTTCTTGGAGATAGCCGCATTGTCCTCGGCGATATCCATAAGCCCCCAGCAACGGTCAAGGAAGCGCTTGCAGCCCTTGACGGCCTCGTTAGACCAAATGACGGCCTTTTCAAAGTCGCCGATGAACATGATGTACATACGCATGGTGTCCGCGCCGTACTGAGCGACAATGTCATTGGGGTTGACGACATTACCGCGGGACTTTGACATCTTTATGCCGCCCTCGCCGAGAATCATGCCGTGAGAGGTGCGCTTGGAATACGGCTCTGCCGTGTGGACGACACCGATATCGTAAAGGAACTTGTGCCAGAAGCGGGAATAGAGCAAGTGAAGCGTGGTATGCTCCATGCCGCCGTTATACCAATCGACAGGCCCCCAATACTCCTCGGCCTCTTTGCTGACAAGCTCTTTATCATTGTGCGGGTCCATATAGCGCAGGAAGTACCAGCTGGAACCCGCCCACTGGGGCATGGTGTCCGTTTCGCGCTTGGCAGGGCCGCCGCAATGCGGGCAGGTGGTGTTGACCCAATCGGTCATCTTGGAAAGCGGGCTTTCGCCGTCATCGGTAGGCTCGTAGGAGTCAACCTGCGGGAGAATCAGGGGCAGCTCGCTTTCGTCAAGCGGCACCCAGCCGCACTTGGGGCAGCTGACAATGGGGATAGGCTCGCCCCAGTAGCGCTGACGGGAGAACACCCAGTCACGCAGCTTGTAGTTGACCTTTTCATGGCCTATGCCCTGCTCGGTAAGCCACTTTTTCATTTCGGGTATGGCTTGGCGGACGGTGAGCCCGTCAAGGAAGCCGGAGTTAACCATTATGCCGGTATCGTCCTTGAGGGTGAATGCGCCCTGCTCGATATCGCCGCCTTTGACGACCTCGACTATATCACAGCCGAACTTCTTGGCAAACTCCCAGTCACGGTCATCGTGCGCGGGAACGGCCATGATAGCGCCCGTGCCGTAGGTGACGAGGACGTAATCGGAAATGAAGATGGGAATCTCTTTGCCGTTGACGGGGTTAATCGCGCGCACGCCCTCTAAGCGCACGCCGGTTTTCTCCTTGTCAAGCTCGGCACGCTCAAAGTCGGACTTGTGGGCGGCTTCATCGACATAGGCATTGACGGCCTCGGTATTGGTAAGCAACCCTTGCCACTTTTTAACCAGCTCATGCTCCGGCGCGAGAACCATGTAGGTAGCGCCGAAAAGGGTATCGGGGCGGGTGGTGTAGACGACTATATCATCCCCGGCCGTAGTCTTAAACGTGACCTCAGCGCCGGTGGAGCGGCCTATCCAGTTTTTCTGCTGGATTTTGACGCGCTCGATAAAATCCAAATCGTCCAAATCGTCAATAAGGCGCTGGGCGTACTTGGTTATGGCGAGCATCCACTGGCTCTTCTCCTTGCGCACAACTTCGCTGCCGCAACGCTCGCACACGCCGTTTACAACCTCTTCATTGGCAAGCACGCACTTGCAGCTTGTGCACCAGTTGACGGGCATGGTGGTTTTATAGGCAAGGCCTTTTTTGAAAAGCTGGAGGAAAATCCACTGCGTCCACTTATAATAATCGGGGTCGGTGGTGTCAACGGCTCTGTCCCAGTCAAAGCCGAAGCCGAGCATTTTAAGCTGGGCGGTGAAGTTGGCGATATTATTCTTGGTGACGATAGAGGGGTGAATGTGATTTTTAATCGCAAAATTCTCCGTAGGGAGACCGAACGCGTCAAACCCTATCGGGAAAAGGACATTATAGCCCTGCATACGCTTTTTGCGGGCAATGATATCCATGGCGGTGTAGGGGCGCGGGTGGCCGACATGAAGCCCCTGCGCGGAGGGGTACGGGAACTCGACAAGGGCGTAAAACTTGGGCTTGTCGCTTCCGGTTTCGGCGGCGTAGGGCTTCGTTTCTTCCCAGCGCTGCTGCCATTTTGTTTCTATCGCGGTAAAATCGTATTTCATGGTGAATCAATCCCTTTTCATATTAGAATAAAAATAAATAATTATGGGAAGCCCTCACGAGCCGAAGATCACTCTTCGACTTGAGGGCGAGGAAGGGATGAGACAGCCACCTCTTCGGAATCACTCCAAAGGCGTTCAAGGTTATAAAACTTTCTCGCCTCATCGGTGAAAACGTGGACTATAACACTTCCGAAGTCCATGAGCACCCAAATGTCGGAGCGAAGCCCCTCGCGACGTATGGGCGGCTCGCCCGCTTCGGAAAGCTGCTTATCGACTTCGTCCACCAGCGCCTTAATATGCGTGGAGGATGTGCCGTTGCAGATGACAAAATAATCGGCAATAACGGTTTGCTCGGCCGTGCGAAGCACCTTAACGTCCCTCGCTTTTTTATCGTCAAGCGCCTTTGCGGCAATACCGGCTATTTCGGCGGGAGTAAGCATATTCATCATTTCTCCTTTGTCAATTTAGGTTTGTGTACCAGCGCAGCGCGTCTACCGTATCCTTATGCGGCTCAACGCCGGCGCTTTTAACATCCTCTAAGCTCATTTCAAGGCCGAGGCGCATGGCCGCGTCCAAATCGCTGTAGGCAAGCTCGCGAAGCTCGTCAACGCCGGGGAAATCGCGCGTAGGCTCGATATAATCGGCCATATAAATGATTTTCTCCAAAAGCGTCATATCGGGCTTGCCGGTGGTGTGCCAGCGGATGGCGTTATAAACCTCGTCCGACACGCCGAACTCGTCCCGCGCCAGCTCCGCGCCCGTAATCGCGTGCAGGAGCTTGAGGTTTGCAAGCTGATCTTTATCGAGGATAATACCATACTTTTCGCACAATATCAACTGCTCTTCGCGGGATAATTTCTTCGTGATATCATGCAAAACCCCGGCCTCGGCCGCGCTTTCGGCGTTTTCGCCGTAGTGCATGGCAAGGCGCACGGCCTCGCTTTCGCACCCGGCCACGTGCGCCACGCGCTTGGCCGTAAGATATGGCTTGACAGCCTCGCGAAGCCAGCATAGCTCCGGCTCGGCATCATAATAGCGATTTTTGATAATAGATGCATACACGGCGCTATCCAGCATATCAGACCCCAAGCGAAGCCGCAGCCACACGCGAATCTCCCCCGAGCTCATAGGCAGCGGCACATGGGAGAGAAGCTCAATGCGGGCATTATATTCGCGCATGAGATAATCCCTGTGCGCGCGAAGCGCGTCCATATCGTCCTCTTCACGTGATACCACCGCAAGGCGGCAATTGGCGAAGAGATAATGATAATCATACCACTCTTCAAAGCTCAAAAGCATATCCGAGCCGATGACGAGATATATTTCATCCTCGGGGTAATCGACGCGGAGCGCGCGAATAGTGTCCGCCGTGTAGCTTTTGCCTTGGCGCTTAATCTCGATATCGGATATCTCCGCCCGCTCAATGGAGCGGAAATTGAGCCTGCAAAGCTCCAAGCGTTCTTCCGCCGTGGGGCAGCCGGGCTCCATGCTCTTATGAGGCGGGATATTATCCGGGATTATAAGAAACTTATCGGGGTTAAGCTCGCCCGCAACAGAGCGAGCCGCTTCCAAATGCCCCAAATGGGGCGGGTTGAAGCTGCCGCCGTATATAGCGATTCTCATTTTTTTCTGTCCTTTACAAGCTCTATCTTCGGCTCTTTGGGGTTTCTTTTATAAAGCACGAACTTCGTGCCTATCACCTGCACCTGCTCGGCGCGGCAAGCTTCGCTGAGCGCATCGCAAGCCTCGCGCGCGGTGAGCATAGAGTTTTCAAGCACCTTGCCCTTGACAAGCTCGCGGGCGCGCAGGGCGTTGGAAACGGATTCGACAACAGCGTCCGTCACGCCGCCCTTGCCTATTTGAATAATGGTGTCCTCGTGCATGGCGAGGGAGCGAAGCTGTGCTCGCTGCTTACTTGTTATCGGCATTTATATGCTCCTTTAATACAATCATAAATTCCCGCAGAGCCTTTCCCCTGTGGGATATTGCGTTTTTCTCTTCGGGGGTAAGCTCGGCCATCGTTTTCGTATGCCCCAAGGGGCGGAAAACGGGGTCATAACCGAAGCCGTTTTCCCCGGCGGGGGTATCTATTATTTCGCCCTCGCACTCGCCGCGAGCGCGCAAAACCTCGCCCGTGGGGAGCGTGCAGCAGATAGAGCAGACATAGCGGGCAGAGCGGTTATTTTCACCTGCAAGCTTGGAAAGGAGATATTCATACCTTTCCTTATCGCTCTTGACGCTCTCTCCGCCGTAACGCGCGGAATACACCCCCGGCTCACCGTTGAGCGCATCCACGGCAAGGCCGGAATCGTCCGCCACGGCGATTTCGCCCGTGGCCGCCGTGACAGCGGCGGCTTTGAGATAGGCATTCTCTTCAAAGGTCGTGCCGGTTTCGTCCACTTCAAAATCACAGCCCGCTTCGCGCTGGGAAATAAGCTCTATCCCCAGCCCCTCGGTGAGCGAGCGAAACTCACTGAGCTTATGGGCGTTATTACTGGCTAATATAAGCTTCATCATTTAAAAAGCGCCTCTACGTAATTTTTCGCGTCAAACGGGATAAGGTCGTCCACGCCCTCGCCCACGCCCACGAGCTTCACGGATACGCCAAGCTCCGAGGCGATGGGGAAGATTATGCCGCCTTTCGCCGTGCCGTCAAGCTTTGTGAGGACTATGCCCGTAAGCCCGGCGGTATTTTTAAATTCCTTGGCTTGGATAAGCCCGTTTTGGCCGGTGGTCGCGTCCAAGACGAGGAGCGTTTCAACATCCGCTTCGGGAAGCTCTCTGTCGATTATGCGGCGGATTTTGCCAAGCTCATTCATAAGGTTTGCCTTATTATGAAGCCTGCCCGCCGTGTCGATGATGATTACATCCGTTCCGCGCGCCTTGGCAGCGGAGAGCGCGTCATACACCACGGCGGCGGGGTCGCTCCCCTCTTCGTGGCGGACAATGTCCGCGCCCGAACGCTCCGCCCATATGCCGAGCTGCTCGGCGGCGGCGGCGCGGAAGGTATCGCCCGCGCAAAGGAGCACCTTTTTGCCCTCTTGGGTGAAGCGATTGGCAAGCTTGCCGATAGTGGTGGTTTTGCCGACACCGTTCACGCCCACCATGAGGATAACCGAGGGCTTTGTATCCAGCTTCAGGGCGGGGTCATTGACGGAAATCATGTCGGACAAAAGCTCTATAAGCCCTTCGCGCACTTCATAGCCCTTGCGAAAGCGCCGTTCCCACGTCATTTTTTTGAGCGCTTGGATTATCTTGTCGGCAGTAACCGCGCCCACATCGCTCATAACGAGCAGATCTTCAAGGTCATCGTAAAAATCATCGCTGTCCGGCTGATAGTCCTGAAAAAGCTCCTCAAGCTCGGCCATATTGGTGCGCGTTTTCGTCAAGCCCGAAAAAATCTTATCAAATAAGCCCATGTTCGTTTACTCCTCTATTGTCTTTTGCGCCGCTTCCAGGTCAAGCTCTATGACGGTGGAAACGCCCTTTTCCTGCATGGTAACGCCGTAGAGCATATCCGCTTCTTCCATAGTGCCGCGGCGGTGAGTGATGACAAGAAACTGCGTTTTGTCGGCCATGCGGCGCATATACTGCGCGTAGCGGTCAACATTCGCTTCGTCCAAGGCCGCTTCTATCTCGTCCATGACGCAAAACGGCGTGGGACGCACCTTCAAAATGGCGAAATACAGCGCGATTGCCACAAACGCCATTTCGCCGCCGGAAAGAAGCGATATATTTGAAAGCGCCTTGCCGGGCGGCTGAACCTTGATATCTATGCCGCAGTTGAGAACATCGTTTTCGTCCTCCAAGATAAGCGCGGCCTTGCCGCCGCCGAAAAGCTCAAGGAAGGTCTGACGAAAACAGGTGTCGATTTCCTTAAACTTTGCGGAAAACACGCTTTGCATCTCGCCCGTAATCTCGTTGATGATGCCGACAAGCTCGCTTTTGGCCTTGTTGACATCGTCCCGCTGACCGGCAAGAAACTCATAGCGGGTGTTGACGCGCTCGTACTCCTCTATCGCGCCGAGGTTGGGGCTGCCGAGGGCACTTATATCGCGCCGAAGCTCATTTATGGCGCGGTTGGCCTTTTGCAGATTCGGCACTTCCTGCCGCAGAGCGCTGGCGGCGCTGTGGCTAAGCTCATAGTTATCCCAAAGCTTATCCAAAAGCTGCTTTTCTTCCATGTCGGCGGCGAGCTTTTTCTGCTCTATGCGCGCGCTTTGCCGCTCAAGGTCGAGGATATCGGCGTTGCGCTGTTGGGCGGTTTTGTCGTTTTGGGTGCGTTTGCCCTCAAGCTCCAGTTTGCGGGAAGCAATGTCCGCTATCTCGTCGCGGATGAGGGCAATTTTCTCCCTCATGCCCTTTAGCTGTAGCTCCTTTTCCGCTTGGCGCGCTCTGAAATCCTCTATGCGCCGCTCGTGCGTGGCAACAAGGGCGCGGCGCTGCTCGCTGTCACCGGAGAGAGAGGCAAGAAGCGCATTGAGCTGTGAAGCGGAGTTTTCGGTGGCGCGCATTTCGGCTTCAAAGGACGAGCGGCGGCTTTTAAGCTCCGCCTGATCCTCAAGCGCCATATCCAAGTCATAACGCACCTTGGCCAGACTTGCGCGGGCGCGGTCTAACTCCTCTTGGCACTCTTTTTCGCGCGAATGCAGCTTTTCGCGCTGCTTTTGCAGCTTTTCCAGCTCGTTTGCGCGAGAGAGTATGCCGCTTTGCTTGGCGGTGCTGCCGCCGGTCATAGAGCCGCCCGCGTTTATAAGCTGGCCGTCAAGGGTGACGATGCGAAAGGCGTTGCCGCTGTTTTTCGCCATGCGCACGGCATCGGCAAGCGATTCTGCCACAACAGTGCGGCCTAAGAGATTGACAAAGATATTTTTATACTGCGCATCGTAGCGCACAAGCTCGCACGCAATGCCGACAAAGCCGGGGTCGCGCTCGGGCGCATTGGTCATAATATTGCCGCGTATCGCGTCCAAGGGCAGGAACGTGGCGCGCCCGGCATCCATGCGTTTCAAAAGCTCAATAGCTTGGCGGCCGTCATTTTGCGTATCAACAATGATGTTCTGCGCCGCCGCGCCGAGCGCCGTTTCAATGGCGAGGGCGCATTCCGCGTCCGCGCGGACGAGGTTGGCAACAGGCCCGTGCACGCCCTTTACGTTGCCGCGCGCTTTCTCGCGCATGACGGTTTTGACGGCCTTGGAGTAGCCCTCAAAGTCCTTTTCCATTTCGGTGAGCATGGCAATGCGGGATTCGGCACTGCGCACGTCAATTTGAAGCTTTGTGGCGCGGTCATTGACGCTTTGCAAAGCGTCCTCGCGGCTTTTGAGCTTCATAC
>CAYRPD010000003.1:0-12601 GCA_964426095.1 uncultured Oscillospiraceae bacterium
GCGCCCGCGATGTACAGAGAGCTTGAGTGACACTTCTTAATTAGGAATTAGGAATTAACAGCTGATAATATAATCAAATCCCGGCCGAGAAATCGGACGGGATTTAAGTTTAGAATACACAATTAATCAGATGAGATAGCCTTTAAGCTCGGCGGGCATGATTTCGGGGTCGGCGGAGATGCTGATAACAAATTCAATCTTCTCTTCGCCGGAGAAAGCATGGAGCCAGGTGATGAACTTCACGAGCGATTCAACAGACTTGTCGCCCACGAGCTTATAGAAATTATCAATATAAAAATGGGTGATATCGTAGTTGCCGGCGTGGATGCCGCAGATGAGACCCTTCAAAAATTCATACGTGCCGATGTCATAAGCGCCCGCGTCTATAAGGCGCGCCTGATAGGGGATGTCATAGGTGAGCTTGCGCTCCTTTTCTATGACGACTACATCGCCGTTGCCCTCGTTAACGGCCTCGCGCACGAGGTCAACGAGCTTCTTTGTTTTGCCTGAGCCTTTCAGACCCATAATAAGCTTAACCATTTCGTCCACTCTCCTTAAATAATTATTTTGTTGAGTTGCCGGGGACGGGCAACGCCGCCCGCGGCTGTTGGTTACACTTCTTGAGTATAGAATATCATCTTTCCGCGAAAAGGGCAAGAGGGGAGTTATTAAAGAGCGGTAAATTTTATGTTATGTGAAAAACAAGATTAAAGAGAACGAATTTTCGGACAAATCAAGGGAAATTGACTAAAAAACAAGGCTGATATTTTCTTGACGCGATGAAAACAATGTGTTAACATTTACTTAGGTATACATTAATATAGGTGCGTCAAACACCGCGATGCGGCGCGCACTGAAAATAAATAAAAGAGGTGTACTGCTTGAAGGACTTAAAGCATCTTATCTACTTTGAAAACCTCCTGCAAGAAGCGCAGAACGAGCTTGTGACGCGCGCTGTGGAGGAGGGCAAGCACGCGCTGGGTTATAACTGCTACTACATACCCGAGGCGCTGCTGAATTTGCCCGGCTGCTTCTCCACGCGTCTGCGTGCCCCGCGCTGCACTTCCACGGATGTGGCCAACTACTACATGACCACGCGCACCTGCCCCTACGTGCGCTCCATTTTGGAGAGAGCTATCGAGGGCGGCTACAACTACCTGGAGGCAATGTTCGGTTCGGAATGCTGCGCCGCAATGGAGCGTATGGAAGAGCATTTCGACCTCATCCACCCCGTGAAGAACGACAAGTTCTTCTCCACCATTATCGACCCGCCCATGAAGGGCGACAAGACGAACCTTGAGTACTACAAAACAGAGCTTAAGGTAAAGGTTGTGGACAAGCTCGCCGAGCGCGGCATAGACGTATCGGAGGAAGCGATGCGTCAGGCTGTAGAAGATCACAACGAGATAAGCCGCATCATCACCGCAATAGGCGACTACAGAAAGCTCCCCAATCCCCCGGTAACGGGCTATGAGTTCCACGTTATCCAGCTTGTCAGCCAAGTTTGCCCGCACTATCTCATAAAGCCGTATCTTGAAGAGACGCTTGAAGAGATCAAAACGCGTGAGCCGGAAGAGAAGTTCCCGTTCCGCGCAAGAGTGGCGCTTGTCGGCTCGGAGATTGACGACCCCGAGTTTACAAAGCTCATCGAGACCTGCGGTGCGATGGTTGTGGCCGACAGATACTGCTTCGGCTCGTTCCCCGGCCGCGAGGAGATAGAGATTCTGGACGGCGAGAGCGCCTTTGACGCTATCTGCCGCCACTACCTCAACTGGAACCAGTGCGTAAGATTCATGGATGGGGCGAAGATAGACCAGCGCCACAGCGAGGTTCAGCGCCTTATCAAGGAGTTCAACGCAGACGGCGTTATCTACGAGAACATGAAGTTCTGCGAGTTTTGGAGCTACGAAAAGGTGCTCGCGGCGCACATCTTCACCAATGAGCTTAATATCCCCTGCTGCACGATAGAAAAGGAGTACGCGCTGGGCGCAGTCGGCCAGCTTCGCACCCGTTTCCAGGCCTTTATAGAGGCGCTGGAGATAAAGAACATTCAGGGAGGGAAGTAAGATGAAGATTACAGACCAGCTTATCGCTTCCATTGATAAGAAGCTTGAACGCTTTAACCCCTTGTGGCAGGCCGAGCACGGCGTGGGCGGTCAGAGAGACCGTTATTACGACAAAACCGGCGTTGCCAAGTGGCGCGAATGGCGCGGCGTTAAGGACACGTTCTATGATTACACTCAGTGGCTCAACAACCTCGTCAGCATGGCGCAGATGGTGGCTTCCGCCCCGCTGCCGTGCCTGAAAGGCTTTTGGGAATACCGCTGGATGGGCTCGTACCTCGGCACATTTATGTTCATCGACCGTCTCTTTGAAGGCTACCGCGGCACCGAGCTTCGCATAGCGCATATGCATATGCACGCGATAGTGCAAAACCTCACCAAGCGCATTGCCTTTATCCTCAAAAACGACAAGCGTCTCGGCGGCGGCAAGGACAGCGACAATATCGTGCCTATGGACGAGGTTATCCCCGAGCTTATTATGATGGGCTTTAAGGATCTCTACCCCATTCCTCTGCAAACCCTGCCGGAATTCATAATTTGCGATGTTGACCAGCACATTGAGCCTTACTACATTGATGTAGCCGAGTCGTTCGGCCTCCCGGCGGACGTTTGCTCCCGCTGTGCCGCCGAAACCGGCGTTGCGCTGGACGATGCGTTCCCCATACTCGGCAAAGCGTTTCTTACAACGAATATGCCGTGCAACGCGTCCGAGGCCACAAGTATGTTCCAGCGCCGCCGCGTAGCGCTGCCCGATTACGCGGTAACGCTCGCCATGCAGCACACCGAGCCTGAAGCACTGCCGTATTCGCGCGCCGTGCTTGAGGAAATGATAAAGTTCACGGAAGAGCAGTACGGCGTGAAGTACGACTGGAACGAATTTTTCAAGTATGCCGAGCTTTTCAACGAGCAGAACACCATCGAGCTTGAAAAGTGGGACTACTTCAAGACCCCGTATTCTCCGCTCTCCGGTATTGCCGAATCTCTCTATAAGCTCTACGAGTGGCAGAGTGTCAACGGCCAAGACCCGTACTTCAACAAGGTTGACCGCAAGGTTATAAAGCTTATCCGCAAGGCGTATGAGGATAAGTATCTGCCGTTTAGCGGCAAGACCCGCCACCGCGCGTTCCTTTGGGGGCCGAGCGCCGTATACTACACCGACTTCCCCACTTGGACGCAAAACTGCTGGGGCATCACGATAGTTTTGAACATGGACTCCACCATGGGCTACAACATGATAGACACCAACGACCCCGACAAGGCCATGGATGACCTGACCGCAATGACGCAGCGCGCCTGTATGCGCCACCACGCTGTCGGCGGCTGGGACAACGTCAACGCCGTTTGGGAGTGGGCGAAGAACTTCAACTGCGATATGGTGCTCTTTAATGACAACATCGCCTGCAAGGGTATGCTCGGCGTGCACGCGCTCATGGAAGAGCAGGCGCGCGACCTCGGCTTCCACTTTATCTTCATCGAGCATGACCTGGAGGACAGCCGCACCGTTTCCCGCCAGGAGATGAGAAACTGCGTGAACAATTATATGTCCGTCGTGCTCAACGAAAAGCCGCTTGACCCGACCATCGTGGAGTTTGACGACTCTATGGCATATTAAGAAAGGATAGGGCTGAAGCATGAAAAAATTTGTGAGCTTTATTTTGAAGCTTATCGGCAAGCTTGCTTTGATAGCGTTTGTCGGATTCGTTGCCACGTTCGCGCTTTATATGTTCAACGGCGAGAATAAGCTCATCTACTACGTGGTAAGACCTCTTCTTAACAAGCATTACGATGCTCAGGTAAGAGACAGAAGAATAGTGTAAACGTGAAGCGCCGAGCGGGTAACCGCTCGGCGTGTATTTTTTGATATAATTCTATTCTGCGCGATGGGCATCTATCATTTCTATCAGCGTCTCGGATTTGCCGGAGCACAGCTTTCTGGTGAAGCATTTTCCGGAATTAATAATCATATCAAAGCTGTTTTCATCAAACACCTCTATAATAGGCTCATAATTGAGACAGTGTATAGCGGTTTTGAAGTTGTAATGAACATTTGGTGGAAAGTCAGTGCGCAAAGCATGAGATTTAAACTCAGAATTAAAAAGGAGAGTCGGAATCATAAGCTCGTCAGGAGCATAGGTGTGTTTGAAACGCCTAAGATAATAGGGATTTTCGTCAACAAAAGAAAGCATATATTTAACAAATTCATACGACAAAGCGTGCCATTGAGGAGCAAAATAAAAATTCCACGGCTCTCCCGCAGGAGAATGAAAAACAGCATGACCGAGATTGATATGAAGCTTATTATAAATAAATCCGAAAACTCGGTTCAGCAAGCGACTGTGCATGAAGTAAAGCCGCTGGACTTTGTGCTTGCCCTTGTCTTCAAGGGGATGTCCCATTATGTATTCAATATTGGGATCTGAAAAAGCGTTAAAAATATCGGAATTAGAAAGAAGCGGATAATCAAGGCCGGACAAAGTTATAAAACGGGCATATCTTTTGCGGTTAAAAGCAGCTTTGTACATATTGAGGGTGGCGGTGACAATGCTAATATCGCCCCAATACACTTTGACGCGGTTATCCAGGACGTGAAGCTCGCTGTGTCGGAGTGTGTATTCTTGAAAACAAAACTGTGAAATGTCGATTTTTTTATCAACGTGAACAAAGATATCAAAATATTCGGAATCCAAAGAGTAGATAAGGCGGCGCAATTGCGCAGGATCGGAATGAGCAAGAATTAAAACGGCGTACTTGTCCATAAAAGCCTCCGAAATTAATATATAAAAATAATAGCATATAACAAATTAAATGGCAAGAAAGACAGAAATAAAAAGAAGAAATAAGAAGCAACCATCTTGTACAGCGGGGAAAAATAGGGTATAATCGGAGACAGAGAGAAAAAAGAAGCGAAATACGAGGAAAGAGGGCAAGAATATGGCGATAACGGTTGTGGGAAACGTATTTGTGGATATAAAGGGCTTCCCCGATGATATTTATATCCCCGGCGGGCGCAACGCGGGAAACGTGGAGTTTGTTCACGGCGGCGTGGGGCGCAATGTGGCCGAGGATATTGCGAATTTGGAGCTTAGGCCGCGTTTTGTAAGCATGGTGGACGATACGCCTGAGGGTGCGGAGGTTTTGCGCAAGCTCAATAACCACAAGGTGGATACGCGCTTTGTGCCCGCCGTGCCGAACGGCATGGGAATGTGGCTGGCGGTATTTGACGAGACGGGCGACATTGTCGGCTCTATCTCCAAGCGCCCGGACATGAGCGCAATGGTGTCGCTCATCGAAGAGCACGGGGACGAAATTTTTGCCGACTGCGACAGCATCATAGTCGAAATTGACCTTGATAAAGAGATTATCAAGAGCATTTTCCGCTTTGCCGAGAAGTACAACAAGCGCGTGTATGCCGTGGTTGCGAACATGAGCATTGCGTCCCAGCGGCGTGACTTTTTGCAGAGCATTGATTGCTTTGTGTGCAACGTGGAAGAGGCGGGCATACTCTTTGTGTGCGACCTTGAAAAGCTCACGCCCGAAGAGCTGTGCGAGGAGCTTTCCCGCCGCGTGGTGAGCGCGAAAATCCCCTCTATGGTGGTGACTGTGGGTTCAAAGGGCGCTGTATACGCCGATATGAACGGCAACAAGGGCGTTTACCCCGCGCGCCTTGTCAATGTCCGCGATACCACCGGCGCGGGGGATGCGTTCTGCGCGGGCGTTGCCGTGGGGCTTACATACAACAAGACCATGCGCGAAGCCGTGGAGATCGGCACGCGCCTTGCCGCGTCCGTGATAACCGTGGCGGAAAATGTCTGCCCGCGCTTTTTGCCGCGTGAGCTTGGGCTGGATGTGGATGTGAGCGATTGAAAACACCGCCCGACGCTTGACAAAGAGTGCACCGGGCGGTATAATAAAGACACAAAAGAGGTGCTGCCGATAGACGGTCAGCCCCTGTTAGAATTCATTGAAGTGATCGTCGAACTCTTGCTGGGGAGCGGCGATTACTTCTTTTTATAGTAAATCTGTAAAAACAGATTACAAACACCGATGATGACGAGGCAAAGCTGAAATACTTCGTTCGTGCTCATAAGCATACCCCCTTATGTATTCCGGGGGCAAAAGAAGCTGCCCCCGTTAAAGAAATCAACAAGGGCTGATTACCGCATTGCGGTATAAGCTCACATAAATCAAAGATTAAAATGCTCGCTTACGCCTACCGTTATTAGCAGCACCCGGTACAAAGTACCAAGGACATATTAGCACAGTATTTGCAGCAATGCAAGATAAACACAGCTTTTTTGCCGCCGTTGGGCGGCAATTATCATTTTCTGTTGAGAAACGCAAAAATCAGGCCGGGATTCTCTTGTCAATATGTTCAAAAATCGGCCTCCCAATTTGTACAAAACTCCGAAGTTGAAAAAGTTCGCGCCGGATAGGTTGACTTTACGGCGCGAGCTTGCTAATATTTAACCGTAGGAAGCTCGGAAACGTTTCCGGGAACGTTACCGGCAACGGTTTCGGTTATAATTGCCGTGCTTTAACGCGGTGAATTGTTACAAAGCGGATGGCGGGAAGAAAACTGCCGCCGGTCGGATAAAGACACGAACGCGGGCAGGAGCGACAGGGGATAATCCCCGTCGGGTAAAGCCGCGAGATATATAAAAAACTAAGTTTCGGTCAGCTTAAAGGCGCATACTCGGCAAGGAGAAGAATATGACGATAAAGGATATTGCAAAGGTATGCGGCGTGAGCGTGAGCACCGTGTCGCGCGTACTCAATGACCGCCCGGATGTGAGCGATGAGGTGCGCAAGCGCGTAAGGCGCGTGGTAGAGGACAGCGGGTATATCCCCAACAACAGCGCGCGGGACTTGGTGAAAACCCAGTCGGACGCGATAGGCGTAATAGTGCGCGGTATGGGCAACCTCTTTTTTGCGGATTTACTGAAAACCGTGTCGCGCGAGATAGAGCGCAGCGGGTACACGATGGTGCTGCATTTCATAGATTCGGACGCGGACGAGGTAAAGGCCGGGGCGATACTGGAGCGCGAGAAGAAGCTGCGCGGGCTGATTTTCCTCGGCGGGAGATTTGACTACACCCCGTCGGAGCTGTCGCTGGTGGGTGTGCCGTATGTATGCTGCTCGTTTACAAACTGCTTCGGTTCGCTCAAGGATGAGGACTATTCCTCGGTTTCGATTGACGACTATGCCACGGCCTACAGCGCCGCGGAGCACCTTATAAAGCTCGGCCACAGGAAAATCGCCGCAGTTGTGCCGAGCTGCAACGACCGGTCAATAAGCGAGCTGAGATACAACGGCTATCGCGCGGCACTGCGCGACAACGGGATTGACTTTGACAAAGCACTGCTCGTGGAAACGGGCGGCTGCTTTGAAATGCCGGAGAGCTACGAGGGCGTGGCGGCGCTTGCACGAAGCGGAGCGGAGTTTACCGCGCTCATGACCCTGTCCGACACCACGGCTATGGCCGCGATGAAAGCGCTTGAGGATAACGGCCTATCCGTGCCGAGGGATGTGTCCGTAATCGCGATTGACGGCTTGACCGTCTCCGAGTACGCTTCCCCCACGCTCACCACCATGGTGCAGCCCGCAGAAACAATGGGGCGGGAGAGCGTGCACCTGTTGCTGGATATGCTCGACGGCAGGGGCGAGGCCAAGCACGTATGTGTTGAAGCCAGACTGAGAGCCGGGGCATCCGTCAGGGCACTGTGAGCGGAGCTTTTTCCACGTGGCATCGTGAGTTTTTCTTGAAATACTTTTAGTATTCCTGCGAAAAACGCACTTCCCCACGTGAAAAAATCTCTCACTCAAAGAGTAATACGAACAAAGTATTATTTGATAAAATCGCAAGTTTTATGTTGCGATAACGCGATTTAATCGCGCAGTGACATTATTTTTGATTTTCTCATTCTGCGGAATGTGAAGATACCACACCCGCGCGGGGGTATACCCGCTACGGGAAGAAAAAATTTAATTTTTAAGGAGTAAGTTTCAAATGAAAAAGATTCTTGCAATGCTTCTCGCACTGTGCATGGTCTTCGCTCTGTGCGCTTGCGGCCAGTCCGCAGCACCCGCAGAGCAGGCCGCTCCTGCCGAGGAAGCTGCCGCTCCCGCTGAGGAAGCCGCCGTTCCCGCCGCAGAAGGCTCTGTGTACTACCTCAACTTCAAGCCCGAAGCCGATGAAGCTTGGCAGGCTCTCGCCGCCAGCTACACCGAGCAGACCGGCGTGCCCGTGACCGTTCTCACCGCCGCTTCCGGCACCTACGAGGAAAAGCTCGCAGCTGAGATGGACAAGTCCGAGGCTCCCACCATGTTCCAGGTCGGCAACCAGGGCGCTGTCGATACTTGGGGCGAGTACTGCTATGACCTCACCAACACCGATGTTTGGAACGAGATGACTACTCATTCCTTCGACATGGTCAGCGATGACGGCTTTACCTATTCCATAGGCTACTGCTATGAGTGCTTCGGCATCATCGTCAACAAGGCTCTGCTTGCAGAGGCCGGTTACTCCGTTGCCGATATCACCAACTTTGAAACCCTCAAGGCTGTTGCAGACGATATTCACGCCCGCGCAGACGAGCTGGGCTTTGACGCTTTCTCCTCCGCCGGTCTTGACGGCTCTTCCTCTTGGCGTTTCTCCGGCCACACTGCCAATATGCCTTTGTTCTATGAGTTCCGCGATGACGGCGTGACCTCCAAGCCCGCCACCATCACCGGAGCTTACCTCGACTACTACAAGAACATTTGGGATCTCTACATCACCGACTCCGCCACCACCGGCTCTGACCTGCTCGCCGCCACCGGCGATGCTTCCGAGGCTGAATTCGGCGAAGGCAAGGCTGTTTTCTATCAGAACGGCTCTTGGGAGTACGGCAACCTTACCGGCACGTTCGGCATGGATCCTGCAAACCTGCAGATGATCCCCCTCTACTGCGGTGTTGAGGGTGAAGAGGAAGCCGGTCTCTGCTCCGGCACCGAGAACTGCTGGGCAGTCAACAACGAGGCTGACGAGGCCGACATCCAGGCCACTCTCGACTTCATGAAGTGGGTTGTCACCTCTGATGAAGGCACCACCATGCTCGCAGAGCAGTTCGGTCCCTGCCCGTTCAAGTCCGCAAAGACCCCGGAGAACGTGTTCTTTGCCGATGCTAACAACCTCACTGCCGAGGGCAAGTACGTTGTGACTTGGGCCTTCAACTACACCCCCAACGTCGAAACTTGGCGCGCGGGCGTTGTTGACGCTCTCAGCCAGTACACCGCCGGCACCGGCGAGTGGGACGCTGTTGTCTCCGCTTTCGTTGACGGCTGGGCCACCCAGTACGCCGCCGAGCAGGCATAATCAGCTTTAATAAGCGATAACTTAAAAGGGGCGAGCGCATAGCTCGCCCCGACTTTAAAAACCTCTCAGTCAGCCTTGCGGCTGACAGCTCCCCTCAAAGGGGAGCCAAGAAAAGAGAGGGCGAGGCCGGGAGAGAGCGAAGAGAGAAAAGAGAGGGCAATACACATTGCTCTGCGGGTGCAGTCGTATAAGTCGTATAATACGAAAGCAGCCGCAGGGTTATGTGACAACGAAACACAAAGAGGAGGACAGCGGATTGAAAAATAAGAAAAGCGGGGTCAGCACCGCGCTAAAAACGCTGATTTGCATTGTGGGTGCGCTGATGACGCTTGTGGGGATGTTGAGCGCATCGGGCGATATGGATAAGCTTTTGGAGCTTGCCGGGGTTGAAAGCGGCGGGCTTTTGAGCTTTGCGAAAACGATGGAGAAGCTTCCCGCGTGGGATAACACCACCCTCGCGCTTGTGGGGCTTTTGCTGATAGGCGCGGTTTTGAACACCGTGGATGTAGGCGGCAGGGCATCCGGGCTTAACTCCAAGCTCATACGCCGCCCCGTGCAAAGGCTGTTTCTTGTTTTCCTCGCGCCGACCTTTGCGGCGTTTTGCATAGGGTTTCTTTACCCCTTTGTGAGAGGTATTTTCCTGTCGTTCTGCCGCTTTAAGACCACAAGCAAGTGGACTTGGGTGGGCTTTGATAACTATGTGAGCGCATTTAACGATGCTTCTTTCGGTCACGCATTTTGGTACACGACGCTCTTTGCGATAGTGTCGCTGCTGGTTATAAATATCCTTGCCTTTGCCGTGGCGTATGCGCTTACGCGCGGCATACGCGGCACGAACATCTTCCGCACCGTGTTCTTTATGCCCAACCTCATCGGCGGCATAGTGCTCGGCTACATATGGGCGATGATATTTGACGGGGTGCTCTCCCGCTATGCAACGAGCATACTGCTTGAAACCAAGTACGGCTTTTGGGGCTTGCAGATACTCATGGCGTGGCAGCAAATCGGCTATATGATGATAATCTACGTGGCGGGGCTGCAAGCCGTGCCGGAGGACATACTGGAAGCGGCGAGAATAGACGGGGCAAGCTCTTGGCAAACGCTGTGGAAGGTCACTATCCCCAACGTAATGCCCTCTATCACCATTTGCACCTTCCTCACGCTTACAAACTCCTTTAAGCTCTTCGACCAAAACCTTGCCCTCACCGGCGGCAGACCCTTTGTGCAAAACGCGGGCGATGTCGTAAAGACAACGGAGATGCTGGCGCTGAACATCTATAACTCGTTCTACGCGAGCACCACCAACCGCGGCGTGGGTCAGGCAAAGGCCGTTATATTCTTCATCCTCGTGGCGACCATAAGCATTTTGCAGCTTTCCACCAGCAAGAAAAAGGAGGTACAGCAGTGATGACTAAGGCGAAGAAGCTTAACGCGGACAGCAAGAAGAAAATGCTGTTGACGGTGCTGTTTGCAGTGATATCGGTACTGTATCTCATGCCGATAATCCTTGTGCTGATAAACTCTTTCAAGGCCAATGCCTATGTAAACACCGATACCTTTGCCCTGCCGAATGAGGATTCCTTTGTCGGCATTGCAAACTACGCCAAGGGCATGACCTTCGGCAGCTATCCGTTTTTGAAATCCGTCAGCTACAGCTTGATTATAACGATAGTTTCCGCCGCGCTCATTCTCATTTGCACATCCATGTCCGCATGGTACATCTCCCGCGTGGGTACGCTTTTCAGCAAGATAGTTTACTATCTTTGCGTGTTCTCCATGGTTGTGCCGTTCCAAATGGTTATGTTCAACCTCTCCAAAACGGCGGACACGCTGCGCTTAAACTCCCCGTGGACGATACCTATTGTGTATCTCGGCTTCGGCGCGGGGCTGGCAGTGTTCATGTTCTCGGGCTTTGTCAAGAGCATTCCCCTTGAAATCGAAGAGGCCGCTGCGATTGACGGCTGCGGCCCGATAAGAACCTTTTTCTCCGTTGTGCTCCCCATGCTCAAGCCCACTATGATTTCCGTGGGTGTGCTGGAGATTATGTGGGTTTGGAATGACTATCTCCTGCCCTACCTCGTGCTGGACGCAACGCAGTATATGACTATTCCCATTCACATTCAGTACCTCAAGGGCAGCTACGGCTCGGTAGACATGGGCGCGACAATGGCGCTTATCATGCTGAGCATAGTGCCGGTTATCGTGTTCTATCTGACGTGCCAAAAGCACATCATCAAGGGCGTTGCCGCCGGTGCGGTAAAGGGCTGATACATTTACTAAAAGCGGGTGATTTCCATGAACCGCAGCAGCGGTATACTTATGGCTATGAGCTCCCTGCCGTCAAAGTACGGCATAGGGACGATGGGCAAATGCGCATACGAATTCGTTGATTTTCTCAAGGCCGCCGGGCAAAAATACTGGCAGCTTCTGCCCCTGGGGCCGACAAGCTACGGCGACAGCCCTTATTCCTCGTTCTCCACCTTTGCGGGCAACCCCTACTACATCGACCTCGATATGCTCGCGGCCGAGGGGCTTTTGAAAAAGAGCGAGTACAAAAACCTCGACTGGGGCGCGGACGCGGAGCGCGTGGACTACGGGCGGATATACGAGGTGCGCTTTAAGGTGCTGCGCTGTGCCTACGAGCGCGGCAAAGCCGTGCTGGGTGAAGAGCTGGCGCAGTTTCGCCGGGAGAACGCATGGGTGGAAAACTATGCGCTCTACATGGCGGTAAAGGCGAAGTTCGGCATGGTGAGCTGGCTGGAGTGGCCCGATGAGGGGATAAGACTGCACCGGGATGAGGCCGTTTGCCGCTACAGAGAAGAGCTGCGCGAGGATGTGGACTTTTACGTATTCTTGCAGTATGAATTTTATAAGCAGTGGCAGGCGCTGCGCGACTACGCGCACGAAAACGGCATACTTTTCATAGGCGATATTCCCATCTACGTGGCGCTCGATTCTGCCGATGTGTGGAGCGACCCGCAGTTTTTCCAGCTGGACGAGAACAATGTACCCACGGAAGTGGCGGGCGTGCCGCCGGACGCGTTCACCGCGGACGGGCAGCTTTGGGGCAACCCCCTTTACGACTGGGGACGCATGGCCGCGGATGGCTACGGCTGGTGGATACGCCGGATAGACGGGGCGCGTAGGCTCTATGATGTAATCCGCATTGACCATTTTCGCGGCT
>CAYRPD010000003.1:12701-16415 GCA_964426095.1 uncultured Oscillospiraceae bacterium
ATAGACGGGGCGCGTAGGCTCTATGATGTAATCCGCATTGACCATTTTCGCGGCTTCGACAGCTATTGGGCAGTTCCCGCAGAGGACGACACCGCCAAAAACGGCGAATGGCGACCCGGCCCGGGGATGGGGCTTGTGGGCGTGCTGACCTCGTGGTTTTCCGATTTGCGGTTTATCGCGGAGGATTTGGGCTACACCACCCCCGGTGTGCAAAAGCTGTTGGCCGATTCCGGGCTGCCCGGAATGAAGATACTCGAATTTGCGTTTGACGCGCACGGCGAGTCGGACTATCTGCCGCACCGCTGCGGCAAAAACAGCGTATGCTACATGGGCACGCACGACAATGACACCGCCCTCGGCTGGCTCAGCTCCACGGGCAAAGAGGACAGAGCCTTTGCCAAGCGCTATATGCACATCACGGACGATGAGGGCTGGTGCTGGGGCATGATACGCACCGGCATGAGCACCGCTTCCGATCTCTTTGTCATGCAGATGCAGGATCTTTTGGAGCTGGACGGCAGCGCGCGCATGAACGTGCCCGGCACGCCTTACGGCAACTGGGTGTGGCGCATGAAAGCGGGCAGCGCCGACAAGCGCCTTGCAAAGAAGCTGCGCGAATACACCGCGACTTATCGCCGCCTTGCGGAAGAGAGCGCGGAAGAAAAAGCAAAATAAAACGATTTGACCCCCTGCGAGATTATTTCGCAGGGGGTCGGGCTATGTAAGCACTTTATAATCAAATATACCGTATGCTCAAGCGGCAAACCTGAAATTCGTCCAAGTGGGAGAGGGAATAATTAAAGCTTCCTTTGGATAAGCCGTTCCAGCGGCTCATAATATCGCTGACTGAGGCGACAAAGGCGGAGTAATCGTCAAAGCTTTCAAACTGGATATAGGCGGCCTCACCGTCGGAAAGGGCGTTGAGCCGGTCAAAGAGCGCCTGCTCATACTCCGCGCCTGCTTGAACATACGAGCCGGAAAGCGCGTGATAGCTCATGTTCATGCTCTCGCTGCCGGGGACGATGAGAAAGCCGGAGAATGCGGCGTTAAGAGGGTACTTTGAGCGTATCCAATAGCGCGAGACGTTGAAAGCGCCGTAATAGCTATAATCCCTATCATCGGAGTTTACGTCATTTGTAACATCGAGGTCATAGTATGTCCCGTCAATGCAGACTACATTCCACGCGTGGCCTATGGGGGATGAGTCGGTGTTGCCCGCCATAACCATACATGAAATGCCCATTTCCTCACAAAGCCACTTCATGGCAAGGCTTATCCCGTCACACTTGGCCTCGCGCTCGCCGAGCGCGCCGTAGGCCGTGGATGCATTCGGCGCATCGTAGGAATAAAAGCAGTTAGAGGTGAGATAGTCATAGGCCAAAAGCTCTTTTTCGTATTCGCTCATGCCCTCGGCCTTTTTGGCGAGCGTTTCCGCCACGCCTTGGCAAATGCGGTACTGCGCTTCGTACTCCTCGCGCGCCAGCGCCAGCGGCAGCTGGGCGGAGACGACATTGCCGCTTGAATCGCTGTAAAATGTAATCTCTTCCGAGCCGGAAAACTGCAAAAGCTCCGGGCATTCGTAGCTCAAAAGCAGGGTGAGGTTGGATAGCTCGTCCTTAGTGAGCGGCTGGGAGAACGAGCAGTTAGCGGAGAAGGAGCTGACCGTGCGGTAAAGCGTGCAGAAATTCTCCAAGAGCCTGTCATCAAGCTGGGTGAGGTAATAGCGCTGTTCAAAGTGCGGGATGAGGGTGCGCGCTTCGCGCTGAACGAGGGTCAGCGGCTCTTCCGTGGGGGTGGGCTCGGGCGTTTGCAGTGCAAGGGCAGCGTTGTCGCTAACCTGAACGGCAACAGGAATATCCGCCGAGGGGACGCTGTCGCGGCGCATATCGCGCGCGAACACAACGAGCAGCACGCACAGCGCGCCCGCCGCCGCGAAGAGGAGCGCCGCCGCCGCGCCGTAGCCCCGCCGGGGCTTTTCAACGCGGACGAGGATTTTAAGCTCGCGCTCTTCGATATTGCCGTAATCAACATAAAAGGGTGCGGAAACATAAAGCTCGCTCCCGTCCTCCAGCCCGCCGGGCAGCTCCACCTCAAGGGGTGCGGGCGCGCCGGGGTAGCGGAGCGTGCGCAGGCAGCCCGAACGCGCCTCACTCGGCGAGAGCGAGACGGAAACGCTTGTATATTCAAAATCCGAGTAGTTACTCATGGTAATAATTCTTTCGGGTCTAGTATTTTGCGCGGGGAAAAACAACTATAACATATTTTTTCAACGAAGAGTGAATTATGTGTAAAAATCCGCGCGGGTATGATATACTATAATAAAACAAAAGCGTGAAAAGTGCAAGCAGAGGATATAAGCTGACGGGCGCAGGTGTTCAACTCCCGTCTAAAGGAGAAAAAACTATGGTAAAAACGCGCTATACGGCACTGGACGAGCTTCGCGGGCTGACAGTGCTTGTGATGATAGCTTACCACGCGGTTTGGGATCTCGTGTATATTTTCGGCGTGAAGCTGCCTTGGTTTTCGTCCCCCGGGGCGTACATATGGCAACAGTGGATTTGCTGGACGTTTATTTTTGTGTCCGGCGTGTGCCAGCACTTCGGCTCTCGGCGCTTGCGCCGCGCGCTGACGGTGTTTATTCTCGGCGCGCTTATCACCGTGGGAACGCGCCTTTTAATGCCGGAAAACGCGATTTTCTTCGGCATACTTACGCTTATAGGCACTGCAAAGCTTATCTGCCTTGCCGCCGAGCCTATACTTCGGCGTTGTCGCGCGGGGTGGGGCGTGGTTTGGTCGTTTTGCGCGTTTATGCTGACAAAGGATATCGGCAAGGGCTACATCGGCCTTGCGGGGTGTGAGCTTATTAAGCTGCCCCGTGCGCTGTACGCAAACTACCTGACGGCGTTTTTGGGCTTTCCGGGCAAGGAGTTTGTGTCGGCGGATTATTTCCCGCTTATCCCGTGGCTGTTCCTATTCGTGTGCGGGTACTTTGCGTACACCTTTCTGCACGAGCGGGGGCTGGCAAGGCTTTTTGAAGCGGGGCGGTGCAAGGTGCTGGAATGGCTGGGTAAACGAACGCTGGAGCTTTATGTTTTGCATCAGCCGCTGCTGCTGGGCGTGCTGTGGTGCGTTTTCGCGGTAGTGGACTGAAAAAAGGCGGAGGAACAGGATGAAATTTCTTCACACGGCGGATTTGCATCTGGGAAAGCGGTTGCACGAGATTTCCCTGATGGAAGATCAGATTTATATACTCGATGAGCTTTACACCCTCGCTGTGGAAAACGGCGCGGACGCGGTTATCATTGCGGGGGATGTGTATCAGCGCTCCTCGCCGCAAAGCGAGGCGATGGCCGCTTTTGATGCGTTCATAACCAAGCTTGCCGAGGCGGGGATAGCCGTTTTCGCCGTCAGCGGCAACCACGATTCCGCGCGGCGCGTGGCGTACCTGTCGGCGCTTGTGCGCTCGCGTGGGGTGTACATTTCCGAGCGCTTTACCGGCACCTTGCAACAGCACACCCTGCGCGATGAGCATGGGGAGATTGTGATAAGCCTGTTGCCGTACATAAAGCCGATTAACGCCCGCCGTTGTTACCCTGAGGAGAAGATAGACACCTACCAAGAGGCGATAGAGGCCGTGCTGCGCCATTCGCCGATAGACCCTGCGAAGCGCAACATACTCATATGCCACCAGTTTATAACCGGCGCTGAGGCGGC
>CAYRPD010000003.1:16515-25711 GCA_964426095.1 uncultured Oscillospiraceae bacterium
TGGGGCATATCCACCGTGCCCAGCGTGTAGGGCGCGAGAGCGTGCGCTATGCCGGCTCGCCCCTTAAATATTCGCTGAACGAGAGCGGGCACAAAAAAAGCGCCGCGCTTGTGGAAATGAGCGCAAAGGGCGAGGTGAATATCACGCTTTTGCCGCTTGCGGCCAAGCACGATGTGCGCGAGGTGCGCGGGGAGCTTGATGAAATACTGGCTATGCCGTACTCGGAGGACTATGTGCGCGTGACCGTGACGGATGAGATAGTCCCGCCGGATGCGCGCGTGAGCGCGACTACGGTTTTCCCGAATCTTCTGCGCTTTGAGGTGGATAACGCAAAGACGCGCGCAAGGGGCGAGGTGCAGGTGATAGAGGATATAGAAAATAAAAGCGTAGAGGAGCTTTTTTGCGACTTTTTCTCATTGCAAAACGGCGGCGAGCAGCCGAATGCGGAGCAGCTGGCGCTTGTGCGCAAGCTTCTTGACGAGGAAAGCGAGGGCGAGCGGGAGTGAGAGCGGTTAAGCTTACAATGTCGGCCTTTGGGCCGTACTCGGCCTTGACGGAGCTGGATTTTGCAAACCTCGGAAGCGAGGGCTTGTTCCTCATCACGGGCGACACCGGCGCGGGCAAGACCACGATATTTGACGCGATAAGCTTTGCCCTTTACGGCGAGGCCTCCGGCGGGCAGGATAGGCGCGCGGCGCGCTCATTCCGCTCGGACTATGCGCGCGCGGAAACGGAAACCTTTGTGGAGTTCACCTTTGAGCACCTTGGGCGCGAATACAGGATAAAGCGCGCCCCGGAGTATGAGCGCGCGAAAAAGCGCGGCGAGGGCACGACCAAGCAGGGCGCGTACGCGGAGCTTGAATGCAGTGAAACGGGCGAAGTGTTGACGAGGATAGAGAGCGTTGACGCTCGCGTGCGCGAGCTGACGGGGTTATCCCGCGGGCAGTTTGCGCAGACGGTGATGATTGCGCAGGGGGACTTTTTGAAAATCCTCAACGCCAAGAGCGATGAGCGTAAGCGCCTTTTCCAGCGCATTTTCGACACGGGGAAATACTCCGTGCTCCAACTGCGCCTTAAAGAAGAGGACGCGAAGAGCGCTGAGGCGCTGGCCGTGATAGATGCGGAAATAAAAAGCGTTTGCGCGTCCTTGAGCGCGGATGATGACTTTGAAAACGCCGCCGAGCTTGAAGAGTGCCGGGGCGATGTGCGCGCGGCGGGGGCGTTCGCGGCGCTTTGTGAGGCACGGCAGGAAGCGCGAAAGGATAGGATAGAGCGGATAAAGGCCGAGCGCGAAGAGAGCGAGGGCGAGCGGGAAAAGGCCGCCTCGGCGCTTGTGCGCGCGGAGCTGACGGAAAAGGAGCGCGCGGCGCTCGCTATACTTGAAAAGGAGCTTTTGCGCGAAAAGGAGCGCAAAAGCGAATACGACATGGCCGCCGTCAGCGCTGAGCGGGCGCGGCGGGCGCTGAGATTGGAATCGACCGAGGCGCTGTTGCGCCAAGGCGAAAGGGAAAAAGAAAAGACTGAAAGCGACATTAAAAATGCTGCGATAACGCGAGAAAATAATGAAATCAGATTAAAAAAGAGCCGAGAGAGAATAAAAATCGCGGAAGCGGCACTAAAAGAATGCGAAAACGAGAAAGAGCGCTTGCGCGCGTTGACGGAGAGCGTGCCCATACTTCAGCGCGCCGAGAAAACGCGCGCCGCGCTAAAGCGGCAAAAGGCCGAGGTGAGCGCGTGTATTCTCCGCGCAAGGGAGCTGGACGCGGAGCATACGCGCCTACGCGAGCTGTTTTACGCCGAGCAAGCCGGGATACTCGCATCGTCCCTCAAGCCCGGTGAGCCTTGCCCCGTGTGCGGTTCATCGGAGCACCCAGCCCCCGCGAAAAAGAGCGCCGAGAGCGCGACAAAAGAGGCCGTGGAGCAGGCGGACAAGGCGCGGCGGCGCGCGGAAGAGGAATTGAAAACCGCGGCGAGCCTTGCCGAGCGCTATAAAACCGCCTTGGAAGCGGACACGGAGCGCTTAAACGCGCTCGGCTTTGCCGGGGATGAGGATGCTGCGGCGCTTGAAAGAGAGCGCGGCGAAGTAAAGGCGCGGATAGAGCACGCGCAGAGCGAAGCGGACGAAGCGCGAGCCGAGGGCGAAATAATAAGCGCGGCGGCAGAGCGCGCCGCGGCGGCGGAAGAGAGCCTGAAAGCGCGCTTAGCGGAGCTTGCGCAAGCGCTCACGGCGCGGCGGGAAGCATTTGAGCGCGGTATAAGGGAGCAGGGGTTTTTAAGCGAAGAGGACTACAGCGCATCAAAGCTCCCGGAAGAGAAGATAACGGCGCTGGAAGCGCGCGTACAGCAAGCGCGTGAGCGGGAAAAGGTGCTGGCCGACCGCGCGGCGGAGACAAGAGCGCGCTTAAAAAATGCGCCCGAAGAGGATACAGCGGCACTTCGCACCATCGCCGAGGAAAAGCGAGAGCGCGTGCGCGCGCTGACGGCAAGGGAAACGGCGCTCACCGCCGCGCAGGAAAGTGACGCGCGGGCGATAAAGCGCCTGGGTACGCTCGCGGCGAAGCGCGAGACGGCGCTGCACAGGCGCGCTGTAATAAGCGAGGTGTACGGCACGGTGTCCGGGCAGATGAGCGGGCGGATGAAGCTTTCCTTTGAAGCTTACGTGCAGCAATATTACTTTAAGCAGGTGATTGCGGCGGCCAACAAACGCCTGACGGTGCTGACGGACGGGATGTTTGTGCTAAGATGCAAGGAAGCGGCAAAGGATATGCGCTCGCAGGCCGGGCTTGACTTAGATGTGCTGGATAAGAGCACGGGGCAGTGGCGCGATGTGTCTACGCTGTCGGGCGGGGAGTCGTTCATGGCTTCCCTTGCGCTGGCGCTGGGGCTATCGGATGTTGTGCAAAACCGAAGCGGCGGCGTGCGCCTTGACGCGATGTTTATTGACGAGGGCTTCGGCACGCTCGATGAAGCGTCACTCCGCCAGGCAACGGAGCTGTTAGCGCGCCTTGCCGGGGGCAAGCGCCTTGTGGGCGTGATATCCCACAGGCAGGAGCTTAAAGAGCGTATAGACAAAAAAGTTATCGTCACGAAAAGCGTGACCGGGGCGAGCCTCAGGGTAGAGGCGTAAACAAAAGCTCATTGCATTTTTGATGTGCAATGAGCTTTTTATCTATATATCACATTAAAAATACTGCGAACGCATGAATAATACTGCGAATACATCACAGCCATGCGGCGCGCACGCCCGCCTGTGCGGCAAGGCGGCGAACGTAGGCCGCGAGCTCATCCTCGCTCGGAAAATGCACCATTTGCCCCTCCGGCGGGTGCAGCACGAGGTTGACGGCCTCGCCCCCGGCTTGCCGTTCCATAAACTCCACGGGCATCTCGGTGTAAAAATGCTCGGAAGCGATATGGCGCAGCTCGTGGCGCAAGACCTCTTCCCGCCGCTCCTCGGGCAGGAGCGAATTGATGTACACGCTGAAGCTTCCGTCGGAATTAGGCAGCGTCACGCCCTCTACGCGTATGGGAAGCTCGACAAGGCGGACATAATAATCAGTCATTATGAAGAGCCTCGATTATTTTAGCGGCCTTGCGCACATCCTCGGGTGTAGCGTCCTTGGCAAGCTTAAAGAGCATACGCATTTCATCGCGGTTGCGAAGCGCTTCCAAAAGCTCGGCAAGCTCTGCGCTCTGCGCGGTTTCGGGAGAGGTGAGCGTGTTCATATCGACCTTGAAATACTCCGAAAAGAGTCGAAGCGTATCAATATCCGGCTCGCGCTTGCCCGTTTCGTACATTCCTATCGCGCTTCGCGAAAGCCCCGTGGCCTCGGCCAAGGCTTGCTGGGAAAGCCCCGCTTTCTTGCGCAGATGAATAAGCGTATCGCTGAAATATGACATTTTTTATTAACACCTCACATTGTCTTAAAACACATGGTATCACAAAGTGTGACAAAAGTAAAGAAGTTTTTTAAACTGACGAGATTTTTATGCGGAAAACGCGAGAAAATTGCATTTGCGCATGAATTATAATGCGTAAACGGGAAAAATCGCGCGCAGACAGCCGGGATAAGCGGTGCGGCGGGGCGTATAAAAGAAAAAATTTCCCGAAACTCGCGGCGCGGGTATTGACTTCCGAGCGCGGTAATGCTACACTCTGATTGTCACAAGGCGTGACACAAAGCGAAGAGAAAAGCGGGACAAGGCCACGGCCTTGCGCCTGTAATCTTTTTACGCTTGCGCGGTCACGAAACGTGACAAAACATCAACGCGGAGGCAGCATTGACGATACTGCGGGATGCACAATACATACGGCTGGCCAAGCGCTTGGGGTACCCCACGGGCGAAGAGGACGCGGAGCTTTTAGACTGCGGCGACGCGCCCACCCTGCCGCGCTGGCTTTGGAGCGATGAGGAAGAACCGGCGCAGGATTAATGAAGCGCAAGGAAAGAAAAACATTACTCACGCATGAAAAAGCTTGCGAAAACGCGAAAAAACCGAGCGCAAGGCCGACCGGGAAAGAGGGACGACATGGGAAGACATTTTGTAAGCTATGAAGCGCAGTGCCCTTTTTATAGGGCAGAGGACAAACGGATTATCTATTGCGAGGGCGTGGAGCAAAATAGCCTGATACACAATGCCTTTGCCGGGAGTGCGGAGAAGTACAAGGCAAGGTACTGCTGCGCCAAATGGGAGGAATGCAGGATAGCGAAAATGCTGTGGGAAAAGTACGCGTGACGGGAGGGGAGAAAGACCGAGAACGAAATCGACAGAAAAAGCGCCCAAAGCGCGCGCACGCGGCACTTTGACGACATGACGGACGCGGTGGCCGCGCTTATACAAAGCTCCATAAACGCGGCAAGCCCGGAGGACCCCAAGGTGCTCAAAGCCATTACCGGGGCGCTCAAAGACCTGCGGGAGCTGATGGAAAAGCGCGAAGACGGCGGCGAGAGCGAGGTTATAATCCGCGTGGAGGGCGGCGCGCCGCGAGCCCCGGAGAGCCTTGGGCGCGAGAAAAACGCCGAGTGCGGCGGGTGAAAAATGCCGTACATAGATATACCCGCGCCCAACGACAAGCAGCGCCGCTTTTTCGAGGACGGGCATAAATACGTGGCCTACGGCGGGGCGCGCGGCGGGGGCAAAAGCTGGGCGGTGCGCGTGAACGCGCTTATCACCGCCGCAAGGCATCCGGGCGTGACGCAGCTTATCATAAGGCGAAGCTACCCCGAGCTATACGCAAACCACATTAAGCCCTTTTTGACGCTCCTGCCGCGCGGGACATACACCTACAACGACACGCGCAAGGAGATAACCCTGCCGAACGGCAGCAGGATAATCTTCCGCTACTGCGCAAACGACACCGACCTACTTAACTTCCAGGGCATGGAGTGCGACGTGATGTATATAGATGAGGCAACGCAGCTCACGGAAGAACAGTTCAGGGTGTTGTCCGCGTGCGTGCGCGGGGCGGAGGAGAATATGCCGAAAAGGTGCTACCTCACGTGTAACCCCGGCGGCGTGGGGCACCAATGGGTCAAGCGCCTATTCGTGGATAGGCGCTACAACGCCGGGGAGCGGGCAGAGGAATATAGCTTTATTCAGGCGAGCGTGCGCGATAATAAGGCGCTTATAAAAGCCCAGCCTGACTATGTGCGCCAGCTGGAAGCGCTGCCGCCGAAGCTGAAGGAAGCGTGGCTCAACGGCTCATGGGATGTACACATGGGGCAGTTTTTCGAGGAGTTTAGGGATAACTGCGAGCACTATGCCGACAGGCGATATACCCACGTAATCGACCCCTTTGAAGTGCCGGAGGAGTGGAAAATCTACCGTTCGTTCGATTGGGGATATCACAGACCCTTTTCCTGCGGCTGGTGGGCGGTGGATTATGACGGCGTGGCGTACCGCATACTTGAAATGTACGGCTGCACGGAGACGGCGAACGAGGGCGTGCGCTGGACACCGGATAAGGTGTTTTCCGAGATTGCCCGCACCGAGCGGGAGCACCGCTGGCTCAAAGGCAAGCGTATTTCGGGCGTGGCCGACCCCGCGATATGGGACGCTTCCACCGGGGAGAGCATAGCCGAGTGCGCGGCAAAGCATGGGGTACACTTTACGCGCGGGGACAATGCGCGCATACCCGGCTGGATGCAGCTTCATTACCGCCTTGCCTTTGACGAGGCGGGCTACCCGATGATGTATGTTTTCAAAAACTGCACCGCCTTTATCCGCACGCTGCCGCTTTTGCAGTATGACGAGCAGCGCGTAGAGGACTTAGACAGCGACGGAGAGGATCACATCGCGGACGAGACGCGGTATTTTCTCATGTCGCGCCCGATAAAGCCGAGAAAGGTACAGTGCGGGGGCGACAACACGGCGGGGCTGAAGTTGCTTTTGGACATAGACCCCGGCACACTCGGCAAAACGCGAGCAAGGGAGAGAATGGAGATCATTAATGACTGAGAAAAATAACGAAATCGGCGCGGATGAAATGTGCAATGAGCGCCTGCCTATCGGCGAAAACGAGGTTGCCGCCGCCTATGCGCTGCTGCTGAAATACAAAGCGGGCAAGGCAAACCTTGAAAAGCGCATTATCGAGGCGCAGCAATGGTACAAGCTGCGGCAGTGGGAGTGCCTGAGGAAAAGAGAGCGCACGAACCAGCCCGAGCCCGCGTCCGCGTGGCTTTTTAACGCCATTGCCAACAAGCACGCGGACGCGATGGACGCGTTCCCCTCGGCAAGCATACTGCCGCGCGAGGCAGGGGACGAGGCGGAAGCGGAGATGCTGACGGCGGTGGTGCCGGTGGTGCTGGACGGGTGCGACTTTGAAAGTGTGTATTCCGGCGTTATGGACGATAAGCTCATCACCGGCACGGGCGTGTACGGCGTGTTTTGGGACGCGGAGAAGCTAAACGGGCTGGGGGACATAGACATTGTGCAAACCGATGTTATAAACCTCTTTTGGGAAAGCGGCGTGCAGGACATTCAGCACAGCCGAAACCTTTTCCACGTGAGCCTGCGCGATAACGACATTTTGCAGGAAGAATACCCTCAGCTTGTCGGCAAGCTCACTGCCCCCGCCGCCGACATGGCGAGGTACATCTACGATGACAGCGTAGACACAACGGGCAAAAGCATAGTCGTGGATTGGTACTACAAAAAGCGTCAGGGCGGGCGCACGGTATTGCATTACTGCAAGTTCATCGCCGGGCAAAATGATGTGCTTTACGCCACGGAGAATGACCGCGAGCCTATATACGATGCCCTCGGCAACGTAAAGCGCGCCGCCCCCTGCGACACCGGCTGGTACGACCATGGGCTGTACCCCTTTGTATTTGACCCGCTTTTCCGCTCAAAGGGTACGCCCTGCGGCTTCGGGTACATTGACGTGGGCAAGAACACGCAGGAGTTCATAGACCGAGGGGATCAGGCGATAATGCAGAATATGCTCTTCAACTGCAAGCCGCGCCATTTCATACGAAATGACGGGAGCGTGAACGAAGAGGAGTACGGCGATGTGACAAAGGATTTTGTGCACGTGGACGGCGCTTTGGGGCAGGACAGCATTATGCCCGTGCGCACAAATACGCTCGACAGTATCTACGTCACGGTTATCAACAACAAGATTGATGAGCTGAAAGAAACCACCGGCAACCGCGATGTGTCCTCCGGCGGCACGACCGGCGGCGCGACCGCCGCCGCGGCAATCGCCGCGATGCAGGAAGCGGGCAGCAAGCTCTCGCGAGATGCCAGCAAGGCCGCATACCGCGCGTACAAGCGCTTGGTGCTGATGGTGATAGAGCTTATACGGCAGTTTTACGATGTGCCGAGGTATTTTCGCATCATGGGGCAAAAGGGCGGCATGAAGTTTATAAGCTGCTCGAATGAGCGCTTGCGCGCGCAGAGTTTGGGCGAAGTGTCGGGCCTTGAAATGGGGACGCGGCTGCCGGTGTTCGATGTGTGCGTGACGGCGGTGAAGGCTTCGCCTTACTCGCGCCTGAGCCAAAACGAGCTTGCACTGCAATTCTACGCTGCCGGGTTCTTTGACCCCGAGCGCGCGGACGCGGCACTGAGCTGCCTTGACATGATGGACTTTGACAGAAAAGACTTCGTCATGGCGAAAATCGCCGAAAACGCCGCGATAAAGCGCGAGCGGGACGAGCAAGCACGGCGCGCTGCAATGCTGAGCACTCTTGCGGGGGATATGCCCGCAGTAAATGCCGACACGGCGGAGAAAAAAGCCGCCGCGCCGCGCGAGGTGAAAGTACCCTCAACGCAAAGCGGCGAGAGCGCGAGCACGCGCCGAGCACGCGAGAAAACGGCGGAAGCCGTAATCCCCGCATGAGAAAAATAAGCCGCATAAGCGGCAGAAAGGACAGCAGAGCATGGATAAACCTTTTGAAAAGGAAAGCGAAAATGAGCGCGAGGTGACCGCCGCGCTCGGCGGCGAGGAGAATACCGCCGAGGAGAAAAGGGCGGCGTTTCAAAAGCTCATAGAGGGCGAATTTAAGGCCGAGTTTGAAGCCGAGGTGCAAAAAGCGCTCGAAAAGCAAAACAAAGCAAAGGCAGAGATATCCGGGGAGAGAGACGAGGCCGGGGAGGCTATAAGAAGAGAAAAAGCAGCCCGCCTTTATAACGGCTGGCTGAGCCAGTGTGCGCGCGTGCGCGCGCAGTACCCCGATTTTGACCTTGCTGCCGAGCTTAAAAACGACGACTTCAAAGAGCTTTTGCGCTCGGGCGCGAGCATTAAGGCCGCCTATGAGCTTGTAAACCGCGAGGGCATTATGCGCGCGCTTGCCAAGGACATGGAGCAAAAGCTCATCCAAAGCATACTTTCCGGCGCGGCAAGACCCCGCGAGGGCGGCTTGAGCGCGCAGAGCGCCGCCGTCGTGAAGCAGGACGCGGCCAATATGTCAAAAAGCGCGAGAAAAGAGATTATCGCGCGCGTGGCACGCGGCGAAAGGATAACCCTTTAAGGAAACGCTGACTAAGCCGCCTTCGGCGTTCGGCGGATCTTTTGCCGCAACTTATCAGCAGAAAAACTTGAAATACACAAAGTATTCCTGCGTTTTTTTGCTTTCAATTTGCAACAAAATCTCTCGCCGACCGCTCTTGACGACTTAATCATCGTTTCCTTTAGATAATCCTGAAAAACAAGAAAAAAGAAGAGGAGAAAAGAAGCTAAATGAACAACGAAAACGTG
>CAYRPD010000003.1:25811-39529 GCA_964426095.1 uncultured Oscillospiraceae bacterium
GAAAAACAAGAAAAAAGAAGAGGAGAAAAGAAGCTAAATGAACAACGAAAACGTGCAGACCACCAACATGGGCGGGCTTTCCGCCGAGATGAAAACCTTTTACGACATGGCGCTTATTGACGAGGCGCAGGCAAACCTCGTCCACGACCAGTTCGGCCAGAAGCGCCCCATTCCCGCCAACGGGGGCAAGGTGATAGAGTTTCGCAAATTCGCCCCGCTTGCCAAGGCCACCACGCCCTTGACCGAGGGCGTAACCCCGGACGGCAAGCAGCTTTCCGTGAGCACCGTTTCCGCCACGGTGAGCCAGTACGGCGACTACATAACCCAGTCGGATATGCTGGAGCTGACGGCGCTGGATAATACCATTTTGGAGTCGGCCAAGCTGCTCGGCCGTCAGGCCGGTGCTACGCTTGACACCGTGGTGAGAAACGTTATGCACTCCGGCACAAACGTAATCTACGCCGAAAAGCTCACCGACAGCGGCGCGCAGGAAGTGGATAAGCGCGAAGCGCTCGATACCGACTGCAAAATATCCGTGGAGCTTATTCAGCGCGCCGTGGCCAAGCTTCGCGCGCAGAATGCGCCCACTATCAACGGCAAATATGTCGGCATAATCCACCCGTATGTGGCCTATGACCTCATGCGCGACAAGGAGTGGATAGATGCGCACAAGTACGCCTCTCCCGAAAACCTCTACGAGGGCGAAATCGGCGAGCTTGCGGGTGTGCGCTTCGTGCAGACGACCGAAGCTAAGGTATATGCCGGCGATGACCTCGCGGCAAACGCCCGCACCCTCGCTGTAAACAACGCTTCCGGCTACACCGGCAAGATAAGCGAGATTAAGTTTGACGGCGGCGAGGTTGCCGACGATGCGCTCATCGGGCGTTATATCCTCATAAACGGCAAGCGCGCCAAGGTAACGGCCAACACCGCAGACACTTTGACTATCGAGGAAACCGACTTCGGCACTGTTGCGGATAATGCGGTTATCTATCCCGGTGAGGGCGGCGCGGACGGTCTTGCCGTGTTCGGCACGCTCATCCTCGGTGACGGCGCTTACGGCGTAACCGAGGTTACGGGCGGCGGGCTTGAGATAATCGTGAAGCAGCGCGGCTCTTCCGGCGCGGCCGACCCCTTGGATCAGCGCTCGTCCGTGGGCTGGAAAGCCATTAAGACAGCGGAAATGCTGATTGAAAACTACCTTGTGCGCATTGAAAGCGTTTCGCCGCGCTTTTCCAAGAGCGCCAAGGCCAACTGACGCGATATAAGCCTGAAAGGAGCGAAGCAAAATGGCAAAGAGAAATGATAAGGGCGAAAAGCTCATCAAGATAAGACTGCCCAAGGAGCGCCGCGAGCAGGAGGATGTGTTCGTTGGTATAAACGAGCGCACCTGGCTTATAAAGCGCGGGGTAGAGGTGGAAGTACCCGAATGCGTGGCGGAGGTTTTGGAAAATCGCGAGATGATGCTGGAAACCATCGCGGCATTCGAAGACGCGGCCAAGTGCCGCCGCTGATATGACGCTTCAAGAGGCGATAGCGCGCGCGGACGCGCTGCGCCCCAACAGCTTCAGCTACGCGCAGAAGCTTGCGTGGCTGTCGGCGCTGGACGGGGCTGTGACGCGGGAGATTATAAACACGCACGAGGGCGGGGAATGGGTGCGCTTTGATGAATACACCGAGAGCACACCCCCCGACACCAAGCTTTTGATACCCGCGCCCTATGACGAGGCGTATTTGAGGCATTTGGAGGCGCAAATGGACTACGCAAACGGAGAGTTTGACCGCTACAACAACTCAAACGCCATGTACTCGGCGGTATACGGCGCGTTTGCAAGCTACTATAACCGCACGCATATGCCGTGCGGCACGAAAAAGCGGTATTACTGAATAAACCCGGCGCGGCTCGGCGGCGAAAGCAAAACCGCCGAGCGGTCGGGAGAAAAAGGGGAGAAGAGATTAAATGCTGTACCCAAGGCTGGGAAAGGAAAGCGTGAAAAGGCAGGGCGTGAGCGCGTTTTTAGGGTATGAGCGGCGTTTGCGGACAAGCGAGGGCGCGTTTTACGACATGAAAAACCTCTCGTGCGAAAGCTATCCGTTGCTCACGGTGCGCGCGCGGCGCGGCAGGGTGAAAGAGCTTACCGCGCCCCAGGGCATGATAGAAAAGGACGCGCTTGCCTACATTGACGGCGGCACGCTTTATTATAACGGCGCGCCTACGCCCCTCGCGGGAATGCGCGCGGGAGAAAAGCAGCTTGTGAGCATGGGCGCGTATATCTGTGTTTTCCCGGATAAGCTTTACTACAACACCCAAGACCCTGCCGATTACGGCAGCATGGAAGCCAAGTGGGAGTACGAGGGGAGCGTGGAGTACGCCATGTGCTCGCTCCTCGGCGAAGAGTACCCGGAAGCGGAAGAGGGCGAGAGCGAGCCGAAAAACCCCGCGGACGGCGCTTGGTGGATTGATACAAGCGAGAATAAGCTCAAAAGCTACAGCGCGGCGATGAAAATGTGGGTGGAGACGGAGAGCGTATATACAAAGCTTACCTTTACCACCCAAGGGCAGATACCCTCGGCTTTTAAGCAGTATGACGGCGTGACGATAACGGGGAGCTTCACTTCGGCGGCAAACGGGTCAAAGATACTGCACCTTGTCGGCGGCAATGACGGCACGGCGGGAGAAAATGAGCGCGATTACATAATAATCGCGGGCGAGCCGCTTAATAAAAAGACCGTTGCAAACGAGAAAATAAGCATAACGCGCCTTGTGCCGGATATGGATTTTGTCTGCCAATGCGCAAACCGCCTGTGGGGCTGCCGCTACGGCAATGACGGGGAGAAAAACCTCAACGAGCTTTACTGCTGTGCCCTCGGCGACTTTAAAAACTGGGAGCAGTACATGGGCCTTTCCACCGATTCGTGGCGAGCGAGCGTAGGCTCGGACGGGGTGTTTACGGGCGCGGTGAGCTACCTCGGCACGCCGCTTTTCTTCAAAGAAAACTGCATCCACCGCGTGAGCGTTTCTTCGATAGGCGCGCACGAGGTAGGCGAAACCGTGTGCCGGGGCGTTCAGCGCGGCTCGCACAAGAGCTTGGTTGTGGTGAATGAAACGCTCTACTATAAATCCCCCGGCGATGTGTGCGCCTATCAGGGGTCATTCCCGGAAAGCGTTTCTGCTGCGCTCGGCACTGAGCGCTACAGCGCCGCCGTGGCCGGGGCGATAGGGCGGCGATATTATATCTCCATGCTCAATTCTTCCGGCGAGAGCAAGCTGTTCGTGCTCGACACCGCGAAAGGGCTTTGGACGCGCGAGGACGATTTGCGCGCGTATTGCTTTGCGAGGGTGGATAATGAGCTATATTGCCTCGCGGGGAATACGCTATACGCCATGCTCGGCACGGCGGGTGAGAGCGAGGAGAGAATAGACTGGTACGCCGAGACGGGTATGCTCATGTGCGAGTATGCCGAGAAAAAGTACCTGCGGCGCATAATGCTCAGAGCCTGGATGGAGCGCGAGACGGAGATAGAGGTGTATGTGGAATACGATTCCGCCGGGGTGTGGGAGTACGCCGGACGGGTAAAGCTCAAAACGGCAGGCTCTGCCGACATTCCGCTTCGACTTCGCCGATGCGACCATGCGCGCATCCGCTTGCAGGGACGGGGCGAGATGCGCCTGATGAGCATGACGCGGGAAGTGAGCGAGGGGTGAGGAAAAATGTATGAACTGCCGCCTATATTGACGGGTACACAGACCCAGCAGCTTGCAACGCTTCGCGCCTACCTTGTGCGCATGGCAACGGACTTAAATGCAGCTGCCTCTGCACCCACGGCGTACTCCGCGCTCACTCCCGCCGCCGTAAAGGGCGGGGCAAGGGCGACAGCCGCCGCGAGCACTGCAAGCGGCACGGCAGCCGACACGGACGAGGTGCGCAAAAACGCGGCGGCACTGCGCCAACTGATATTAAAAACCGCAGACGGCCTTACCGGCGACATAGAAGCGACAAAAGAGGGCGCGCAAAGCTACACGGACGGGCAAATAGCCACGCTCGGCGAAAGCTTTCTTGCAAGGTCGGAGTTCGGGACGTTTACGGAGAACATAGAAAGCCAAATCGCGTCCTCGGCGCGCGGCGTTGTGGAAAGCTACGGCTACACCGAGCGCTTAGAGGCAAACAGGGAAAGCCTTGCACTTTTGCAAAGCTACGTCACCGATATAAACGGCGAAATCCGCCGAGGGCTGGTTGTAGACCCTGCCACGGGCGAGACCGTGACGGGCATCGCCATTGCGCAAAGCCTACAATTCACCGGGCAAATCCGGCGCGGCACGGACGGGCTTAATTACTACACCCTCGCTTCCGGGCAGACCTTCGGCCTGTACACCGCCACGGGCTGGCAGTTTTGGATAAACGGCTACAGGCGCGGGTGGTATAACTCCGTGGACGGAATGCTGCATATAGCCAATGTTGCTGTGGAAAACACGTTGCAAATCGGTGCGGCGTGGCAGATAAGCGCCGAGGGCGGCTTGGGCATTAAATATACGGGAGCGTGAAAAGATGGGCGTAAACTTTTTTCAAAACGGGGCGAGCATAGGCGCGAGCGCCGCTTGGGGCGGCTACACGGGCGGGAACAACTACGTGGTGCGATATGATTTTGTAACGCCCTCGGCGGGCGCATCGTCCGTGACGCTGACGCTCGGCGGAATCTATAACGGCCACAACGCCGGAACACAGGGCTTTGGCTTTAAGATAAGCACTTCCGGCACTGCCTTTGCAAATGCCCGCGCGCAAACGCCGGATTCGACCCTCGGCTATATGAGCTACTCTTCCCAAACCGGCTACGGCTGCACCATGACGGCGGAGAATCTCAACCTTGCCGGGAGCACGAGCTATTATATCTTCGTCTACCTTGCCACGGCGGGCGCGGAATACTACACCGGCTGGAACTGCACCGCGCCCGTAATAACCCTATCCGGCAGCTACACGCCGCCGAACTCACAAATAAACTCGGTTTCGGCGCAGGTGAGCACGCAAAGCGCCGTGAGCGTGATAATGAACCGCTCCGGCGGGTGCTGGCACAAGGCAAGCTTTTATTATAACGGCGCGCTTTTGGGCGTTTCAGCGCCGTTTTCCTCGGCGCTTAGCCATGCTTGCCCGCGCTCGTGGTTATCAAATGCGCCGAGCGAGAAGAGCATTAGAATTGACCTTGCCGTGCAAAGCTATGCCGAGGAATCCTGTGTTACCCCCACGGGCGAAATACAAACGGCGTATTTCATCCTGACGGCGGACGAGGGAATGCACCCGGAAGTGGATAAAAGCGCGGTGAGCGTCACGAGCGTCAACAGCGGCGCGGCGGCGGGGTTTACAGAGATGATAGCCCTTGTGAGCCGGATAAACGTGAGCTTTGACGCTTCTAAAATCAGCCTTGCCGCGTGCGCCGGGGCGCAGATAGCCTCTTACGGCGTGAGCGTGAACGGCAAAACCGTGAAAAGCACGAGCGCGGCGATAGACATAGGCACGGTGAACGAAGCCTGTACGCTTATATGTTCGGTCACGGACACGCGAGGCCGCGAGGGCAGCGTGAGCGTAAACATCACCCCGGTGGCCTACGTGCCGCCGTCCCTCGGCGAAATCGAGGCCGCGCGCTGTAATGCGTCCGGGGAAGCGGACGAGGCGGGCGCGTACATCAAAATCCGCGCCACGCAAAGCTTTACCGCGCTCGACGGGAATAACAGCGCCGCCGTCAAGGCGAGCATTCAGCCCACGGGCGGCAGCATCGGCGCGGAAACGGCGCTCACGGGCTTTGAAAGCGGCAAATGGTCTGATAAATGGGCAAGCCCCACGCTCTTGGGCGGCGCGCTCACGGGGGACAGCTACACCGTTCATCTTCGCGTGACGGACACTGTCGGCGGGGAAGCGAAATACACCGTGCGCCTATACCACCAGCAGTGGGCGATGAAATTCAACGAAAACGGCACGGCGATCGGCCTCGGCATGGCACCCACGGCGACAAACGCCGTAATGGTGGCCGCGTCCTGGCGGCTCTACACCGCCGTCCCCGTGCTCGGCGAGGGGGCTTACGGCACGAGCGAGCCAAGTCAGGCGGTGCAAAATCCCGTAGAGGGGCAGTTATACTTTAAGCTAAAGGAGTGAGGACGCGATGGGGTATTTTGACGCTCTTGAAAAGTGCGCGAGAAGCGGCGGCGCGTGGAGCGCATGGCGGGAGCTATCCGGCGCGGACTACGCGGCAAATTCGGATAAATGCGTTGTCTACCGCGTCCGCGCGCACTATGACAGCGCCGACACGGCGCTTCGCGCCCTTGCCGTCGGCACGAATTTTGTAAATCCCCTCTCGTCCGGCAACCCCTCTTCGGCCTGTTGCTATCTATATACGTCCGACCCGACCGGCGGCGGTAATGCGGCAATTGCCGCGCCGCCCGGCGGATACGCGGCGATGAGCGGGCCTGTAGAGTTCACGGCAAGCAACGTGGGGCATTATTTGACCTTCGCGTTCCCGGCGATGAGCGTTTCGCCGGAATGGCTGTATTTTTGGTTCACCTCGTCCGTCAAATACGAAAACTACGGCACAAACCAAATCTATCACTATGCCACCGGTAACTGGAGCGACACTTACCAAACCGGCACGCGCACCCCCGCGATTACGGGCGGCCTTTCCGGCACGATACCCGGCACGGGCGGCAGCACCGGGGGCGGCGTGGGCTTTGATACGTTCACGCTGCGCGACCTCGGCACACACTATAACCTTGCCCGCGCGGAAAAGAGCTTCACCATGACGATGGGCGTTGGCGAAGTCGGGCGGCTGACGATGAGCTTTTCTTACGCCGGGCAAACGGACATATGCGTAACGAGCACCGGCGAGAGCGCGACTTCTCACCTGTTCTTTTCCGACAGCCCCGAAATAGATGTCTACACAGGCCGCCCGAAGAGCATTTTGCGCGAGTTTGACACCGACGGCTACCTCACGGCCACGGTTTTGGATAAGGGGAAAACGTATTACGTTTTTGCCGTGTGCTCCGGCGGGGCAACAGGCGGCAGCGTGAGCTTTACGCTATCCCCGGGCGAAAAGAACTGGGCGCAGGGCGCGTCGGCAACGTATACGCGGGCAAAGGCCGCCGTGGCGAGGGCGTTTTCGCTTGGCAAGGGGAAATACGCCACGGTGAAAATAAGCTTTGCCTTTTCGGGCACGGCGCGCTTTTATACGACCGACACCACCATTGACGAAACCTTTGCCGTGCTGGGGTATTTGAGCGAAATCGACAGCGTGGACGAGGCAACGGGCGAGGCCACAAGCCCCCTAGTCTACGCCCACGGCGATATAATGACCGGCGACCCGGCGGATTACGACTTCACCCAAGAAGTCACGGCGGGAAAGAATTATTACCTCGTCACGCGAAGCTTCACCGCCGATTCCGAGCTTAAAACCACCGTGCATATCATCCCGCCGGAAGAGCCGGGCGCGGCGCATATCTGCGTAAACGGGGAGATTAAAACGGCGGAGGGCTATGTTTACACGGGCAATGCGTGGCGCACCGTGTCGCCGAGAGTGTACGCGCTGGGCGCGTGGCACACAGGAATATAAAAAGGAGAAAAGAAATGTACAACGAGGATAAAAATATCACGCGCTATTCCTCTTCGAGCTTGACAAAGCCGCAATACAAGGCAAGCTACGAAAAGGAGCTGGGCGATTTATACGATAAGCTTTCTTCGCGCGGCGAGTTTAAATATGAGGCGGATTCGGACGCGCTGTACAAACAGTATAGGGACGATTATATCCGCCGAGGGCGGCTCGCTATGCGAGATACGATAGGGCAAGCCGCTGCCCTCACGGGCGGGTACGGCTCAAGCTATGCGGAGAATGTCGGGCGGCAGAGCTATGATGCGTATCTTGAAAAGCTGGGCGCTGTCGTGCCGGAGCTGTATACGCTGGCCTACTCCCGCTATCAGGACGAGGGGGACGCGCTTCGCGAGCGCTACGACATCACCGAGAGCCTGCGCGACAGGGAGTATAAGGAATACACCGACGCTATGGACGACTACAACAACGCCCAAGAGCTTGCCTACAAGCGCGAGCAGGAAGAGCTGGAGCGTGAGCGCGAGGAGAAGGACAAGGAATATCAGCGCGCACAGAACGAAGCCGCAGCGCGCGCCAAATACGGCGACTTTGACGGCTATGCCGCCCTCTACGGCACGGAGACCGCCGGGAGAATGCGCGAATACTGGATAGCGTCTAACCCCTCGGCGGCCTACGCAATGGGGCTTATCTCGATAGAGCGCTACTATACCCTCACGGGCACTGCTCCCTCAAGCGGCGCTTCTTCTGCCGCCTCTTCGTCCTCATCCAAGCGCACCACCTATTATCCCAACACCGCGCCCGACGGGCGAGATGCCGCCGTTGTTCAGCGCGAGCTGAGAAACAAGGGCTACAACATCGCCGTGGACGGCGCTTGGGGCGAGAGAAGCCAAAAGGCTTGGGATAAGGAATACGGCACTTCCGGCTCGAAGAGCACAGGCAAGACCGCAACCGGCAAAACAAGCTCCAAGACGAGCAGCAAGAGCACAACCGCATCCGGCGCAGGCAGAGTAGGCTCTGCTCCTGCCGAGGCTAAAAAGCGCGGCGTTTCGCGCTGAAAGGGCAGGTGAAACGGCATGAACAAAAGCACATATCATATCGCGCTTGAAATCGACAGGCACGTATCGCAGGGGAGTATGTCCGTGCGGCGCGGCGAGAGCGGGAGAGAGCTTGTCCTTGCCCTTTTAAGCGGCGGCAAGCCCTATGACCCCGGCGAGGGCGCATACGCCGTGCTCGCCGCGAAAAAGCCGGACGGCACAACGCTTTTCAACGGGTGCTTGCTCAAAAACGGGCGCATCCACTACATTCTCACACCGCAGACCACCGCCGCACCGGGGCGCGCCGAGTGCGAAGCACGCATATACGATGCCGGCGGCGAGCTTATCGTTTCGCCGAAGTTCGCCTTAGTCATTTACGAGACCGCGATAGAGGACGAAGAAGTGTCCTCTTCCTCCGAGGCCACGGCGCTTACCGCGCTTGTGAGCGAGGCGAAAAGAGCGCTTGAGGACATTGACGCGGCGGGGATAACCGCGTGCGAAGTGACCGTGGACGCAAATTCCGGCGCGCCGAGCGCCTCGGCGGAGCTGAAAGCGGACGCAAGGGGGAAAATCCTTGCCCTCACCTTTTCCGGCCTGAAAGGCGCGCCGGGCGCGGACGGCGTAAACGGCACGGACGGCGCACCGGGAGAGAAAGGCGACAAGGGCGACAGGGGAGAGACGGGCGCAGCCTTTACTTATGCTGACTTCACGCCCGAACAGCTCGCGTCCTTAAAGGGCGAGAAAGGCGACCCCGGCATAGACGGCGCAGACGGTGCGCCGGGAGCTAAAGGCGATAAGGGCGACACAGGCGAGCGCGGCGAGAAAGGCGAAAAGGGCGACAAGGGCGATACCGGCGCAGCGTTCACCGTGCGCGGGTTTTACCAAAGCGCTGAAGCGCTTTCCGCAGCCGTTACCGCACCCTCGGTGGGCGATGCCTACGGCGTGGGCGAGAGCGCACCTTATGATATCTACATCTACGATACGGCCACGGCTACGTGGGTTAATAACGGTCCTTTGCAGGGGGCAAAGGGCGAAACGGGCAAAGCCTTTACCTATGAGGATTTCACCCCGGAACAGCTTGCTGCCCTAAAGGGCGAGAAAGGCGAGGCCGGAAAGGACGGCGCTAAAGGGGACAAGGGTGAAAAAGGCGATACGGGCGCGGCCTTTACCTATGCCGACTTCACCCCCGAACAGCTCACCGCCCTTAAGGGCGACAAAGGCGACCCCGGACAAAACGGTACTGACGGCGCTAAAGGAGATAAGGGCGACAAAGGAGACACCGGTGCTAAGGGTGATAAAGGCGACACGGGCGCGGCCTTTACCTATGCGGACTTCACGCCAGAACAGCTTGCGGACTTGAAAGGCGACAAGGGCGATCCCGGCGAGCGCGGCGAAAAAGGCGACAAGGGTGACACAGGAGAGACCGGCGCAACGGGCGCACAGGGCGCGAAAGGGGACAAAGGCGATAAGGGCGATACCTTTACCTTTGATGACCTCACGGCGGCGCAGATTGCCGCGCTCAAGGGCGCAAAGGGCGACACGGGAGAGGCCGGGCACACTCCCGTGCGCGGCACGGATTATTGGACGGCAGAGGATCAAACGGCGATAGTAAATGCCGTGCTTGACGCACTGCCGAGCGGAGACGAGGTGAGCTATTAATGGCGATAATCACAACCGACAGCAGCCACTATGCGGCGATTGCAACCGCACTCAGAGCAAAAAACGGAGAAACCGCGCTCTATACCCCGGCGCAGATTGCCACGAAGCTTGCTTCTCTCAGCATGGGCGCAAAGCTCAATTACAGCGTTTTGCCCGCCTCAACCTGCCCCGACACGGCGCAAAATAACACCATGTGGGTCAAGAATAGCTATAATGCGGGGAATATCTCAATAGGCCGCATCCAGCCCAAAGACCCCGCGACCGGCGACATTTGGATAGAAACCAACAGCAATATGTGCCACATCGCCATAGCACCCGTAGAGGGCGAGCAGCTTGAAATCTACCCTTACCGCGCGTGGCAGTACTATTCCTCCAAGTGGAACGAGCTTACCGACAGAAAAAGCTACATAAACGGTGCGTGGGAAAACTGGCTCGTGCATCTTTACGACCGGGGCAATGAGTATTCGGGCTTCACCGGCGGCTGGTACGGGTACGCGACAACCCTTAACAGCAGCACCTATAACCTCTATCCCACCCTCACGCGCGAGGATAACAGCATCTACACCACGGCAAACTCCACCGCGAACGCGATATCCCGCCAAAGCGGGTACTCCCTCGGCATAAAAAACTCCGTAAACCTCTCCGGGGTGAACAGCATCCACGTTCAAGTAAGCAGCGCCACGGCAAGCTGTACGCTCGGCGTGCGCACTCCGGGCAGCTCCTATATCGACAGCAGCTATCGCACCAGCTGCTACAATAACAGCAGCACGCCGGAGGAATTTTCGCTCGATGTGAGCGGGCTTTCGGGGCTGTATGAAATCGCGATAGTCGTTGTCACCAACGGCTCAACCACGGAATCGCGCCCCATCAACTTTAGATTGCACAAGGCGTGGGTGGAGTAAAGGGGGCGGGCATGGCAAGCAATATTATTGTAGAAAAGGCCGTGGCGGAGATCGCCGCCATTGCCGCCGACCCTGCCCACGGCTACGACCAGCAAAACCGCTGGGGGCCTGACTATGATTGCAGCAGCCTCGTCATTCACGCATGGCAGACTGCCGGTGTGCCCCTTAAATGCACGTATACGGGCGATATGCGCGGGGATATGCTGCGGCGCGGCTTTCGCGATGTGACGGCGGGCGTGACGCTCAAAACGGGCGAGGGGATTTTGCGCGGGGATGTGCTTTTAAACTGCGCGCGCCACACCGCGCTCTATATCGGCTCCGGCATGATTATCCACGCATCGGCCAATGAGCACGGCACGGCGCGCCTTGGCGCAACGGGCGACCAAACAGGGCGGGAAATCTGCGCGCGTAAGTATTTTAATTACCCGTGGGACTGCGTTTTGCGCTATGCGCCCGACACGGCGGCGGAAGATAACGCCGCCGAGGGGGACGAGGGCGGGATTATTCTCCCCGTGCTTGCGTTCGGCGCTGTCGGGGGTGCAGTGGGCGCGTTGCAGGGCGGGCTTCGTGCGCAGGGGTTTGACCCACGCTGGATAGACGGGGACTTCGGCGCGCGCACCCAAGCGGCGCTGACCGAGTTTCAAGCTTCGCGCGGCTTAACGCCGGACGGCGTGTGTTCTATACCCGTATGGCGCGAGTTAATGAGCGTAAAGGGGGCGGAAACATGAGCGAGGCACTGGCCGTGGCGCTTTTAGGCTTTGCCGGGACGCTCACGGGCGCGTATTTTGCAAACCGCCGCTCCGCCGCGCTCATTGCCTACCGATTAGAGGAGCTTGAGAAGAAGGTGGATAGGCATAACACCGTCATTGAACGCACCTATGAGCTTGAAAAGCGCGCGGCGCTCACGGCGGAGCAGCTCAAGGTGGCAAACCACAGGATAGAGGATTTAGAGCACATGATTTGACGCTTTTCGCTTGATTTCGTCAAAATAAATGCAAAAACGACACAATATTCAACTAAAAGGAGGAATGAAAAATGGATTGGAAGAACATTTTAGAGCGCGCGGCATGGACGTTTTTAGAGGGCTTTTTAGTGGCGCTCCCCGCTGCAAGCGAGTTGGGCTGCGACGGCGCGGCGTGGACAGCCGCCCTCATCGGCGCGGCCATGGCGGGGCTTTCCGCACTGAAAACCCTCGCGCTGGAAGTTATAAAGGCACATAATAAGGGCTAAGCTCTGTCCTCGCCCCTCATACCCGGCGAATTAAACCGCAGGGGCGAGGGGACGGCAAACGAGGCATTCACAAGTTTGAAACAAATCGGCGTAAAGAATTTCACTGCTTTCGGCGTTTTCTTTACGCCGTCTTTAGAATTTACGCGATTATGAGAATAGAATCTTAACATAAATGAATAGTATTATAAGAACAGTAGCGGAGTGCCGCAATTTTTAAATCCGGCGGCATTATTCGCAAAAAAAGTGGTCAGGCCGACCACGGAATGTAACGCTCAGATTCTTATAGAAAAGGGAGGGTTTATTTTGGTAACATTCATAATCGGCCTCGTTATTCTCTTTGTAGGAGCATTCTTCTACAGCAAACTCTGCGAAAAGGTTTTCGGACCTGACGATCGTAAGACCCCTGCATACACCAAGCAGGACGGCGTTGACTACGTCCCGATGAAGAGCTGGAAAAACAGCCTCATCAACCTGCTCAACATTGCCGGTACCGGCCCGATCATCGGACCGATCCAGGGCATTCTGTTTGGACCTATCGCGTTCATCACCATCCCCATCGGCAACGTTATCGGCGGCGCAATGCACGACTACTTCTCCGGCATGATCTGCCTGCGTGACGGCGGCACTCAGATGCCCGAGATGATCAAGAAGTACACCGGCAAGGGCGTATACGCTGTATACAATGTCTTTGTCTGCCTGCTTCTCCTCCTTGTCGGCGCTGTGTTCATCTACACCCCGGGCGACATCGCTGCAACTCAGGTATTCGGCTTCTCCGGTGAGGCCAGCGCAGTTTCCACTTGGGTTATCTACGCTGTTATCTTTGCCTACTACCTCATTGCTACCGTATTCCCCATTGATGCCATCATCGGCCGCATCTACCCCGTGTTCGGCGCTATCCTTCTCTTCTCCGCAGTCGGCGTGTTCGTCGGCATCTTCGCAAAGGGCTACCCCCTTGTAGAGCTGTGGGACAGCGTTTGGGAGTACAACGGCGTATTTAACTACTCTCAGTACTTCGGCGAGAACCACTTCATCCCCGTGTTCTTTGTCACGGTTGCCTGTGGTATTCTCTCCGGCTTCCACTCCACTCAGACCGCTATCATCACCCGTACCATGAAGAGCGAGCGCGAAGGCCGCACCACGTTCTACTACATGATGATCCTTGAAGGCTTCATCGCTATGGTTTGGGCTGCCGGCGCAATGGGCGTTTACAACCTCGGTCTCCAGGAAGTCAATCCTTCCCTCGCAACCAAGACTGTCGGTATCGTCTGCAAGGACATCCTCGGCAATGTCGGCGGCATCATCGCCCTGC
>CAYRPD010000004.1:0-34192 GCA_964426095.1 uncultured Oscillospiraceae bacterium
ATACACTTTCTTTTTCGGAGAAATTAAAAAGAGATAATTCGGAGGACAAATAAAAATGGAAAAGTACGGTCTCAACCAACTTCGCGAGATGTTTCTCAGCTTCTTTGAAAGCAAAGACCATCTCCGTCTGCCCAGCTTCTCGCTCATTCCGCAAAATGATGCGAGCCTGCTGCTCATCAACTCCGGCATGGCGCCCATGAAGCCCTATTTCAAGGGCGAGCAAGAGCCGCCCCGCCGCCGCGTGTGCACCTGCCAAAAGTGCATCCGCACCGGTGACATTGAAAACATCGGCAAAACCGCCCGCCACGGCACGTATTTTGAAATGCTCGGCAACTTCTCGTTCGGCGATTATTTCAAGCATGAAGCCATTGCGTGGAGCTGGGAGTTTCTCACCTCGCCCGATTGGGTCGGCATTGACCCGGATAGGCTCTATCCCTCTATCTACGTGGACGATGACGAAGCCTTTGAGATTTGGAATAAGGAAATCGGCATACCCGCCGAGCGTATTTTCCGCTTCGGCAAAGAAGATAACTTCTGGGAGCATGGCGCAGGCCCGTGCGGCCCGTGCTCGGAGATTTACTTTGACCGCGGCGAAAAGTACGGCTGCGGCAAGCCCGATTGCACTGTCGGCTGTGATTGTGACCGCTACATGGAAGTTTGGAACAATGTCTTTTCCCAGTTTGATAATGACGGCAACAATAACTATACCGAGCTTAAGCAGAAGAACATTGACACCGGCATGGGCTTGGAGCGCTTGGCCGTTGTCTGCCAGGGCGTTGATTCCCTTTTCGATGTCGATACCGTCATGAACATCACCCATAAGGTCAGCGAGCTTACCGGCGCTTACTACGGGAAGAGCCACAAGATGGACGTGTCGCTTCGCGTTATAACCGACCATATTCGCTCTGCCACCTTTATGATTTGCGACGGCGTTTTGCCCTCGAACGAGGGCAGGGGCTACGTTCTCCGCCGCCTTTTGCGCCGCGCCGCGCGCCACGGCAAGCTCTTGGGCGTGAACGAACCGTTCCTTTACAAGGTCATTGACACGGTTATTCACGAAAACGAGTGCCAGTACCCCGAGCTTCGCGAGAAGCAGAGCTATATTACCAAGGTTGTTAAAACCGAGGAAGAGAACTTTGCTAAGACCATTGATGCCGGCATGAAGATTTTTGCCGACCTTCTTGCCGAGCATAAGGCAAAGGGCGAAACCGTTTTTTCCGGCGCTGACGCTTTTAAGCTTTACGATACCTACGGCTTCCCCATAGATCTTACGCTTGAAATGTGCGCTGATGACGGCATGACCGTTGACGAAGAGGGCTTCAAAGCGCTCATGGAAGAGCAGCGTGTGCGCGCAAGAAAAGCGCGCGAGGCGCTGGGTGACCTCGGCTGGGCGGGTCAGGAATTCGGCAAGGATGTGCCCGAAACCGAGTATATAGGCTATGAAAACACCGAGTGCACCGGCAAGGTTGTTGCCATTGTCGCCGAAGGCGAGCTGCGCGATGAGATAACTTCCGGCACGGAAGCGATAATCGTGCTTGACCGCACTGTTATGTACGCCGAAATGGGCGGCCAAGTGGCCGACCACGCCACTTTGACGGCGGACGGCGTGAGCTTTGAGGTTAATAATGTCTCCAAGAATAAGGGCGGCAAGTTCATGCACTGCGGCAAGCTCCTATCCGGCGCTGTAAAGCTTGGGGATGAGCTTCATGTGAGCATTGATGTTGAGCGCCGCAAGGCCGTTTCCCGCGCGCACACCGCGACCCACCTTTTGCAAAGCGCACTCAGACAAGTCTTGGGCGACCATGTGCATCAGGCCGGTTCTCTTGTCGAGCCCGACAGACTTCGCTTTGACTTTACGCACTTTTCCGCCCTCACTACGGAAGAGCTTAACCGCGTTAATGCGCTCATGGCCGATATGATTCTTGACGGCGCTGAGGTTAACACCAAGGTCATGGCCTATGATGAAGCCAAGGAGCTTGGCGCAACGGCGCTCTTCGGCGAAAAGTACGGCGACACCGTGCGTGTTGTGACTATGGGCGACTATTCTATGGAGTTTTGCGGCGGTACGCACCTTGATAATACCGCAAAAGTCGGTATGTTCGTTGTCACCTCCGAGGGGTCAGTCGCTTCCGGCGTGCGCCGCATTGAAGCACTTACCGGGCGCGAGGTTATAAATAGATACGTCAGTATGTCCTCCACCATGACAAAGGTTGCCGATAAGCTCAAGGCGCGTCCCGTTGACATCATGGCGCGTGTGGAAAGCAATCTCCTTGAAATCCACGATTTGAAGCAGAACATAGATAAGCTCAAAGAGCAGATTATGTCCGGCCAGGCAGAGCGATTGCTGTACGGCGCAAAGGACATTAAGGGGCTGAAAGTCGTCACGATTACAAACGGCCCTGTTAACGCCGCCGATATCCGCAAAATGGGCGACCAGCTCAAGGATAGATACCCCAACATCGTGGCCGTCCTCGCCGCCACGGCAGAGGATAAGGCGACCATGCTTGCCATATGCGGCAAAAACGCCATTGCGCGCGGCATTCGCGCCGGGGATCTTATAAAGACCATTACGAAGCTTTGCGAGGGTTCCGGCGGCGGCAAGCCCGATTCCGCAATGGGCGGATGCAAAAACCTTATCAAGCTTGACGATGCTATGGCGGCGGTTGACAACTATGTCGATATGAACGCGCAGGACTGATTTAATAAAGGAGTGTGTCAAATGAACGATTGCCTTTTCTGCAAGATTATAGCGGGGGAGATCCCCTCTGCAAAGGTTTATGAGGATGAACACATTTATGCTTTTCGAGATATTAACCCGCAAGCGCCCGTGCATATTCTCATAGTGCCGAAAGAGCATATTTGCTGTGCCGACGCAATAGACGCTTCTAATTCCGCTGTCGTGGCGCAGGTTTTTGAAGCCGTGCCCAAGATTGCCAAGGCCGAGGGGCTTACCGGCGGCTACCGCGTTATCAATAACTGCGGTGCTGACGGCGGCCAAACCGTGATGCACCTGCATTTTCACCTCATCGGCGGCGAAAAGCTGAGCGAGAAAATAGTGTGATTATTTGAAAATAGGTTAAATCAAAACCGCCCGACGCTTTTATGTGTCGAGCGGTTTTGGCTATGTGCGGTTGTTATGTTTGGCTCTCGTTTAGAAAACTTCATCTTGACTTCTTTTGCGGACTGTGATAGTCTCTACAACGAAATGTTGCTGAGGAATTTGGACTTCGGGTTATTCCCGTATGAGCCAATTTTGTCCTTAGCAACATTTATTTTGTTATATTCTCAGAGTTGCTTTTTTTACCTGTTGCAAATTGTTGTAGCAAAATAGCTCTCTATTCCATTCGTAAAAATGCGTGTTAAATACAGATATAATTCAATCAAATAGTGATTGAATTATTCAAATCTGAACAGGGGCAAAAACCCGAAAAGCATTGATAACAAAGAAGAATCCTGCAATCTCAACGATTGCAGGATTCTTAAAAAATGGTCGGAGTGCGGAGATTTGAACCCCGAAGAAAACGCGTAAAGACATTGATAACACTAGGCTTTTTAAATGCATTCGTAAATCCGTTCGTAAAAATGCACGTTAAGTATTATAGAATGCGGCGATTTCATTCTGACTGTTGGTAACATCCAGCTTGGAAACGTGGGTATAAATATTACGCATAGTCTTTGAATCAGCCCAGCCGCCAATCTCCATAGCAACGGGTTCAGGTAATCGAAGATGAGCGGCAAGAGAAGCGAAGCTGTGACGGCAGCCATGCACACCTATCTTCGGCAAACTGTTCTCTTTACAGATACGATTGATTTGCTTGCACAATGTATTAGGCGCACAGTTCATTACTCGCCCTGATTTAATCGGTGCGGCAGACAGTACATCATAAAGCTGGTTCATCATTATAGGAACATCGCGGCGCGAGGTTTTATTTTTGTTCTGCTTCTTGGTGACAAGCTTGTTGTTTTCACCGTACACCATAGCACCGCGCACGTGAATGACGCGGTGCACAAGGTCGATGTTGTCCCATGTCAGCGCGAGTATCTCAGAGCGGCGCAGAGAAGACAGCGCGAGGAGCGCGCCGATCTCGCAAGGTTGTCCGGCGATAGCTGTACAGAAAAGCTTGATTTCTTCCGGCATAAGCCAAGCGTGCTCTTCACTTACCACTTGAGCGGTGCGAATGTTCAGCTTTTGCCCGGTAACAGAAGATATGACGGTATTCACAAAACCCCATGCATTATGTACAGTTTTTGTTGCACAGGAGCGGGTCTCTGCGTTTACTGCGGTTTGAGCAACTGCGGGTGTAATCGCGGAAACTTCCATATCCATAAGTGAGGGGAAGCGCTTGTTTTGGTAGTTCCTATAGGTGCGCACGGTTTCCGGGGATAGTACAGCGTCCTTTGAAGAAATGTATCTATCTATTGCCTTTGACAGAGTAATGCACTCTGTCTTTTTTTTCGCTTCGATGAAGCCCACGCGGACGGCGCGCGCACGCGCCGTGCACAGCTCGGGCGTGTCCTCGGTGATACTCTCGTGCTCGGCGCGAAGCTCAATGTTCCACGCGCCGGAGCTTAACAGCCGGGGCTTTGGCACGCGTATCTCCTTTTTCTTCTTCCGTTCACGGAGCTGCTTTTCGCCGCACCATTTGCAGAAGATAGAATCATCATCAATCGTGCGCTTGCAATTCTTACAAAGCATGGCCCGTTACCCAAGAGACGATCCGCGCCAGCACTTGCGCGCTTGACGGTTCAAGAGTGTAGGCGGCTTGTGTGGCATATCGAATCCAACCGATGTGAGGATTGAACGCATCGTATACGAATACAGAAATCACGGCTAGGGCAAGCGCAACAAACAGCGCGCTCCAAAGCTTAACCTTGCTTCGTTCGTGCATAACCTCACTGCGAAGCTCGGCCACGAGCGGGTCATTAGAAGAATAGGAATGCGTTCGCTCTGCGGGGGCAGCACCGATTACCTCATCAACAGAGCCGCCGCAAGCGGTGATGATGCCGCACAGAAGCATGAACGAGGGATTCTTGCTTATCTCACTACCCGAACCGTTGAGCAAGCGGCTGATAGTTTTTCATTCACGCCGCACCTATCCGCGAGAGCGGCGTAGGAAATGCCGCTCGTTACGACAAGCTCCCGCGTTCTCTCCAATATTTGATTCTTATCTAACATTCAAGTCCTCCCATGCATTTTGATTCTGATATATAAATCCGTCCCCAAGCATGGGCGAATAAAAGACAAATTAGTCCGTTGCATTCCAAGGTTGCCGGTGTTAATGTATAAGCAACGGGTGAAACAAACGTTAATAACTTGTTAACGATTATAAAGCGTGAAGAAATTTATGTCAAGGAGAAATAAAGAAATGTATAGAATTAATTGTAGGCCTAGCTGTTGCCGCTGCTGTTGCATGAAGCATTGTTGCCCCGGCGTTGACATGGGAGCGAGCGGGGGGAACAAAGCAAACTTGCCCCAGTGAGGGGGTGCAATTATGATAGAGCTGATAATCGCCAAGCTCGCCGCCGCCACGCCGGAGCAACTGCGCTATGTTCTGCTTATGCTTGACAACATGATAGGGTAAAGCAAAAGACTGCAAGCAAAAACACTTGCAGTCTTTTTCGTGGGTGTTGGCAGGGCGGCGTATCCTGCATCTCAGGTTCTCCTTTCAGAGAGCGTCGGGAGCCTTTCCAACCTCAACATCCAAGAACATCATATGTGTGTATGTATTATATTATACAAATGTAATTTTGTCAATTGCCAGTCAAGAAAATTTAACAAGTCTGCCGCTTGTTATTCGATTCGCAAGTTTAGCTTCGCTGATTTCAAAGAAACTTGCAACGTAAAGATAGTTATGTTTTACATCAAGTTTTACGCACACCATCAAATCATCTTCCAAGCACTTAACCAACTCTATGCTTTGCGGTTCTTTGGGGTTTTTGCCAATGTAGTCAGGCTCGGCAATGATGGTAGGAATAAGATCTATATCACCAATGCGGGCAGGGTGTCGCTTCAAAATGTGTTTGGAAAGACCGTTTGATTGGTATATATCACCGCAAGGAATATGTTGCCCGGTTAAAGAATTAAACTTCTCTATGTATTCTCCGACTATCTGTAGCATAATGAAAACCTCTGTAAAAAACGGCGAGACAGGGGAAAACCTATCTCGCCTTTTTCAACCCCTCATCGGCGGAGGGGCTTCCAGTCCAGACGCACTTTTATATCCCGCTGTCGCCAAGCGGCACGGTGCGCAAGCAAAGTCAGCTTGCGCATATATTATATGCACAATCGAATAAAAAAGTCAATCCCTGAATTAAACCTCTCGACACATTATGTGTCGGGAGGTTTATCAATCTCGGCTATCTTCTCTGCGAGCGGGCGGATTATTTCAAGCAGCAGCTTCCACTGCGAAACATCTGTCTCGGCCATGAATTTTATAAGCTCCTCTTCCAACTCCGTGCGCTGACCGCCGAGAAGCTTACCCATGTATGCGGAGATTTCTTCCTTGCGGGTGCGTTCTTTGAACATCGGCTCATCGCCGCCGTGCCGCAGCCACAATTCATTCACGCCAAACTCCCGGCAGATATCAGAAATAGTGCGGTCGCTGGGTGTGCGTTTCCCCTGCTCAATCATCCACACATAGTTTTGAGATAGCTTTATTTTTTCGCCGAAATCTGATTGTGTCTGATTAAAATGTGCGCGAATAGTCTTGATTCTTTCGCCTATCGTATCCATGTTCTCACCCCCTTTGAAACAAAAAATATCATATCAATCTAACTTTGTCAATAAAAATTTGAAAAATTATATTGACAAGCTCTAACTAAGGTGTTATATTAGACTCACAAGTTAGAAAATCTTTTTTGTGCTACGCTACGAAAAAGTGAAGAAGTCAATCAAAAATGACTTGACTTCTTCACGAGCGGGTTAGTCAAGAGCATCTTCAATACGTTGTAAAGATTGGCTGACGGATTCTAGATTGTCATGTACCGACAATATTTCATCCACGATGCTAGTTTTCTCACTACTGCCCCCCAACTCTTTCATGTATTCATCAAAAGATTGTTTCTTGTCGTTGCTTGAGGACGATTGCTGTGTAGAGTTTTCGTTAACACGTGCTACCAATTCCCGTGCATATTCATCAAAAGTTTTTTTCTTGCCGTTGCTTGAGGAGATAACGTTATCTTCATCCATGGGAGTTGTTCCGTTAAGCTCCGGGGTGTTAAAGACTTCTATACTTTGTTTTATTTCATCGACTACATTGTTTGTGCTTTTATCCGTAGAAGAATCTGACAACCAATTGTCAATTGAATCTAATGCATTGTCGATGTTGCTTTGTGCGGAGGATAATTCTTCACGGAAATTCTCATAGTCGAGTTTGTTTTTGGCTTCATAGTACCCAGATTCGTAACCGCGAGCATAGCCCATTTCCCGACCTTCGGCATAGGCGGCATCTAAATCACTTTGTGAATATGTTCCGCAACCGCAGAGGGAAACGAGAAGCACCAATGCAAGAATAAACAGAGCAGACTTTTTCATAATAGCAATTCCTTTCAGTGCTTTTTCACAAATGTGAGAATCCACATAGCGATACAGCAGAGAATACCCAATGAATCTGAAAGGTTAATTCCCTTGGATAACATCAAACAAATACACGAGCAAATTGTTATGGTGGCAAAAGTGCGGACGGCAAGTCGCTTATTACCTTTCTTGATACACACTAGCAACATTGTTCCGTAGGCGGCAGCCATAGCGAAAAGAACGCCTAAAGTTTCAAACACAAATAAGCCGGTTTCCAACACAAGGACGCGAAAGAAACTAAAGACAAAAAGATAAATCAATGCAGCGAGCAATATTGCCAAAGTAGTCATAGCACAAACTCCTTTATTTATTTTTTACAGAAAGCTAAACCCATACTACCACGGATGACAATATAAGTCAAGGATTGAAAGGGGGTGAGGAAATGGGAAAAGAGAACATAGTAAAAAATGAAACGGAAGATTTGCGTGAGGAGATAATCATGTACACCGATGCACTCTTGAGGCTTGCGATAGACAAAGGTGAGAAGAGCGCTGAGACAGAATCGGAAACGGACATCAAAGCGCTTGAACGTATGTATAAGAGAATGACAGGAGAGCCGGATATCTTTTTACAAGGGATAATAATACTTTATGAATCTGCCCCCGAGCGCGCGAACAAAAGAATGAAGCAGTACTTCTCTTCGGTGCAGAAAATCCCAAGCTGGGAAACGCAGTTAGAACGGTGCTACGCAATGCTGAACGTTATGAATCGCAATTCCGGCTCGAAGTTATCTGCTTTGCGCAGTGTATGATTCAGACAAAAAGAAATATAGGCGCGAGAGAATCTGTGCCTATATTGTGGTAGGGTGGGGCGAGAGAAGACCGCCGCCGCTGTAACGGTCGGCGCTCTCCTCTGCACAAGCTCCCAATCAGCCGCAAGGTTTCCGCTACACCCTTTTACGGAATGGCCTTTGCCTAAGCCGAGGGTAGGCGACACCCGGGCGGAAGTCCTATCTGTTACAGCAGATGCTTAAGCTGATCCCGTTCTTTCAGTGTGCGAGCTTCGCGGGCTTAGACCTCCCACGAACTGAGAACGGATTGCCGGGAGTAACAGGAACGGTGACATGAGGGAACTAAAGGTAGCTTCCATAACACATCACCCCCTTTCACTCCGGAGCAGCCCTATCCTATCACAATATGTGCACATATATCAATAAACAAATTCAAATCTACGGAGGACTTTAACCATGAGCGCAGAAGAAATGAACGATGCAAAGGCATTAGCCGATGTAATCAATGACATTCCGGCAGAAGATACGGCATTCCTGCATGGCGTAGTTGTCGGCATGAGACAGGCAAACAGAAGTCTGAGGAAAGAGGGGGAAGACGATGCCGAGAGTTAACCTCGGAAAGCCCGAGGTAGATAAAATAAAAGGGCTTATCCTTGAACGGCAGAATGCTTTAGGGTATTCGCAAACGCGCATGGCGAAGCTGTCCGGGTATTCTCAAGCCAAGTACTACCGCATGATGAACGAGCGAAGCAGTAAGGACTGGCCGCTGAAAGATATCCTAAAGCTGACGAACGCTTTAGGTATTCCCAAAGACGAAGTGCGCGCGGCGATATGATAAAGGAGATTAGCCGATGAAGATTCTTGAAGTAACATATCGGTCAAGCCGATATGTTGAGGACACAAAGATTGAGATGCAGGTGGTGAAGCGCCTTACTGCGGCGGACGAACACGCGGAAAAGCTTCTCACAATGGATTTCAAAGTGTCAACATTCCCGGACTGGCAAGCGGTGAAGTCGCTTCAATATGCGTTGCTGTACATAGAGAAGCTTAAAAACTGCTCGTATATCTTCGACAGCATAGTAAAGATAAGAGAGGTAAAAGACTATGAGCCATTATGCGAACCTAAAGAGCAATAACAAAAGTATGCCTACCTGCGCCCGCGAGGGCGAGGAACAGGCCACGCTGTTCCATTGGGCGGCCATGCAGCAGGGCAAGTACCCGGAGCTGGCGGCGCTGTTCCATATTCCGAACGGCGGCAAGCGCGGCAAGGCCGAGGCCGCGCGCTTCAAGAAAGAGGGGGTAAAGGCGGGTGTGCCGGATTTGTTTCTCCCCGTAGCCCGCGGGCGGTATCACGGACTGTTTATAGAAATGAAGCGCGCCAAGGGCGGTACTCTCAGCGCAGCACAAAAGGAATGGCGCGGACGGCTTGAATCACAAGGGTACTGCTGGCTCATGTGCCACGGCTGGGAAGAAGCAAGCGAGGCGATTGTGGATTACATGGAGGAGAAGATATGAACCTCGCTTCACTCTCGGTGGCAATCAACTGCCGCAACCTCAAAGCAACCACGCGGACGTATGAGGGCAAGGGCTGGAATCTTATCTGCGCACGAGACGGGAAGAGCACAGACCAAGCGCACTGCGGCCTGTGCCGTATGCGGGAAAGGCTGGTGCGATGAGCAAGGTACACCGCTGTAAAAGAAAGAGCTGTTGCTATCATATGCCGGACAACAGCATCTTCGGCTGTAACTATGCCGGCATAACAGGGCACACGCGCCTTGCCCAGCTTCCGCGAGAGAAGCAAGACCCCGCAGACTGCCCGCTGTACAAGCGCGGCAAGAGGAAAAAATCAATGACACTATCGGTATTACCGAATACATAAGGAGAAAAAACAATGAGCCTTTTTGAAGAAAGCCAAAGCATGAATGCTGTGATGAAAGCATATAAAGATGAAATCGCCGAGCGGCGCGGTGCGCCGGGCAACACCCACGAATGCTATGCCCGCATAGCGGACGCGGCGGAGTGCGCGGAAGCGCAGACAAAGGAGTGGAAAGAAAACGTTAAAAGGATGTGGGAATCGTGCAAGGAAGGTGACGCTACCGCCTTTGACGCATACGCAGGACAGCTTGCGAATGTCGCGATGTTGAGTGCAATGAATTGGCTTACTGTGGCCGCCGAAGCTACCCGCGCATTGGAAAGGGGTGAGGACTGATGACTATAGGCGGGTGGTTGATATTCGCAATACTTGCGGGGCTTGCTGCGCTGCTCGGATTAATCGGTGCATTACTGTACTATTATGATACGGGAAAAAAGAATGGAAGTATATTAATCGTGGTCGTTACGGTTAGCATAATTATTGCTTTACTGTCGGGAATGAAGTGGTTCTATTCAAATACAGCGAGCGGGATAAGAGCGATGACTGATCAGCAGTCGGAGCTGGCAAACGGGCTTGAGCGCACAGTGACAATCTACACAGCAGACGGTAAAACTATAGCGCAGTACCAAGGGAAAATAGATATCGAAGATAACGCGGGCGGGTATGTCTTATTCGATTTCGAGGGCAAGCGCTACGCCTACTATAACTGCTTTGTAGAAAGCATAGCTGATATAAGATAGGAGCTAACCCAATGACAAATTATGAAATAATATGTTCTTCGATAGACAAAGCGGCGAAGCATTTGGAAGATAACCTAATCTTCACTTGCCCGCCGGGTAGAGAAAACAGTATGTGCAATGAAGAAACCTGCACTAAATGCTGGCGAAGATGGTTAGGCCATGAGGTGAAAGAAGATGTGTGACTGGTTAATTAATAATCTCCCCTGGTGCGTGGAGCACATAGGCGGAATGGCGCTGCCGTGGCAGACGGTGCTTGCGCTTGCGCTGGTTGCGGCGGCGGTGCTGGTGTATTACGCGGCGGGCATCGCAATTGACAGCGCTTGCGCGCGCCCCGCCGCGCGCGTCCGGGCGCGGAACAGGAAAGACCGCCGCGCCGCACCGCGCGTCACTTTGCGTGAAAGACTGAAAGAGCTTAACTGCTACAGCGATTATGAGGTGTACGATGCGGAATGGATAGACTACGAGAAATTCATAAACGAATAGAGGATAGCCACGTTTTTACAAAGCTTTGCCCGGACTGTGCCGAGAAGCTTAATCGAATGTACTTTCTCAATCCGCATAAAAACTCCGGCGACAGATTAAAACGGTGCGAGCTTTGTAAACGCATAGGGTATTTCCTCGACTACGACTATCACACCGCCAGCTACGGAAGAGGGGAAAAGTGAATGGTTCAATTAACAAATGTATGCCCTGCGTGTGCGGAGAAACTGAGCGCGGCATATGAGGTGTGGCCGTATGACTACGAAGCGGCGCAGTGGCATATGTGCGAGCTGTGCATTCCACCCAAGCAATACTTCGGATATCCGAGCGAGCTGCGCTCCCGTTCTCTTCGCCGCCGCAAGAAAGCTCACAGCGCGCCGCGCGCCGGAGAGATAAACAAACAAGAGGAGTGGCGAGAGTTCCGCCGACAGCAGAGAAACGCCCAATGAATGTGTGAACATAGGCATGGAAAACCTTGCCTATGTTCAAGCACTCATTGCTTACCTAACAACTATATTATATAACGCGCGCGCACGCGCGTTATGGAGCTGGGTAAAGGCCTAAGTTTTCAACCATACTTTAATAAGCGAAAGATTCAACACACTTTTTTTGAGATATCATCAATCACCATGAGGGGGCGAGCCGACATGAAAGAGGGATACTGGGTAGTCCGAACCTACGAAGCGGGAGCGGTAGGAGAAAAGATTAAGTTTTGGATACCGGGCAAGCGTCCGAATGGCAAGACAAAGAGAAGTGAAAAGGCAGAGATAAAAAAACAGGAGCAGAACGAATACTCCAGTCAGAAATCCCTCGCGCGTTTGCTCAATGCAAACTTCCGAGCGGGTGATGTATTACTCGGCCTTGACTATTCCGAGCAGGGATTAAAAAAGATTCTTGCTTCCGTCACGGGTACGGAAGCATGGAATCTAGCCGATGATGAACAGAAGCGCGAGCTTGTATATAAAGCGGCAGAGCACGCAATGAATCTTTATCTGCGCCGACTGAAGCGCGAGCTGAAGAAAGACGGGATAGAGCTTAAAGCAATTTCGACTACCTCAGATATGGACGGGGACACGGGAGAGCTTGTGCGAGTGCATCATCACATCGTGGTGAACGCCGAAGCACGCGATAAGCTCATAGAGAAATGGAAGCTCGGCGGTGTAGACATTGAGAGCTTGAGCAATCAAGGAGACTATACCGCGTTAGCTGAATACCTATTGCGCCAAGTGCGCCGCCGCACTGACGCGAAGAAGTACACGAGCACGCGTAATCTTATCCGCCCTCAACCAAAGGACAGGGTGGCAATGAGCGATGCGCCGCTCCGCGTACCGCAGGGCGGCACTCTGATTTTCTGCGCGGAGTATAGAAAGAACGCTCCGCAGTACATACGGTATTTCACAGGTAAAGGCAGCAAGCATAAGACAGACGGCAACACGAACAGCGGGGGAAGCACTTCCGGCACTGTGCGCCCTTGTGCTGTCGGAAAAGGAGTTGTGCACAGTGAGCAATTATAAAGAGACTTGGAGAGCGGCGGATGTAGTATGCCCGTTCTTCCTCGGAGAGAGGAGCGGGAAAAAGGATATCGTGTGCGAGGGGTGGCATGACAAGATGAAAGTGACCCTTGAATTCAACACGCACAAAAGCAAGGATGTTTATATGGGGCGGCACTGCGTAGGCCCCTACCAACGGTGCAAGATATACCAAGAGACAATGAAAAAATACGAGATAGAATAAACAAAGGGGCAGCACACATTGAAGTGCAGCCCTTTATTTTTTGCTTGAAAAAAATTTTCCTCCCAAAAGTACCGTAGAGAAATCGGAAAGCTGTTGCTTATAATAAAAGCAAGAAAGAGTATCGGAGGTAAAAAACGTGAGCGGGTTAAAGACAACGGCGCAGCGTTTGCAGACTGCGCTGATAATGAGCGGGCGGAATGTGAGCATTAATGCCCGGCAATTCTACAGCACGAAGTATCAGAAGATAGTCACTTGCTACAAAGTGCAAGAGGACAACAAGCTCGTGGTAAAGACATATTCACTGGCAGCGCTTGTGCAGGAGCTTGCGAAGATGTACAAGGAGGTGAGCGGGCTTGACCCCAAGACAGACTAGATTTGCTGAAGCATGGCTACGTTGCCGGAACGAAACGCAGGCCGCCGTTGAAGCCGGGTATACCCCGCGCTCGGCACATAATCAAGGCAGTAGGCTGATGAAGAATGAAGAGGTCAAAGAATATATTCGCGCCCGCCTACGCGCGCAGGACGCGCGCGAGGTTGCCAAGACGGATGAGGTTTTGAAGTTTCTCACCGCTGTCATGCGCGGCGAGGAGAAAGACCAGTTCGGTTTAGATGCACAGCTTGCCGATAGAATCAAGGCAGGAGTGGAGCTACTGAAAAGATACACTGCCGTGGAAGAGGGCGAGGAGAAAGAGGGACAGAACATAGTGATTCATTTTGGCGGCGGAGAGGAGAGCGCGAAGTGAAAGAGATTTTCATACCTGCGCCAAGCGAAAAGCAGCAGCACTTTCTTGATGACAAGCACAAGTACATATGCTACGGCGGCGCGCGCGGGGGCGGAAAGAGCTGGGCGGTGAGAACAAAAGCGGTTTTATTATGCGCGCAATATCCGGGAATCACTGTGCTTATTATCCGCGCGACATACCCGGAGCTGAGAGAAAACCATATCCGCCCGCTTACGGTGTTGCTCAAATGCTATGCACCAAGGGCGGAGCGAATAGCGAAATACAACGACAACAGAAAAGAAATCACTTTTCCGAACGGCAGCAGAATTCTTTTTAGGTACTGCGCGAATGACACCGATGTGCTTACATTCCAGGGCTTAGAGTGCGATGTGATGTTCATTGATGAGGCAACGAACCAAACAGAGGACAGAGTGAAGAAGCTCAATGCCTGTGTACGAGGTGTTAACAGCTTTCCCAAGCGCGCGTACTACACCTGCAACCCCGGGGGCGTAGGGCATGAATGGGTAAAGCGCCTTTTCGTAGACAAGCATTATAAAAGCGGCGAAGATCCGAAAGAATATTTTTTTATACAAGCAGGGGTCAGAGATAACCAAGCGCTGATGAAGATTAACCCCGACTATATACGAAACCTTGAAGCGCTGCCGCCGAAGCAACGGGCGGCGTGGCTGGACGGCGATTGGAACATATACGAGGGCGCATTCTTTGATGACTTCCGCACCACGCCGGATATCCGCGCGGCCAATGAAGCGGGCTATCATCTGACAGCGGAAGAGCTTATACAACAGCGCCGCTTCGTGCACGTTATTCCGGCGTTCGATTTGAATGCCGGGGCAAGCCGTGGCTGGAACATCATGCGCTCCTATGACTTCGGCTACGGCAAGCCTTTCTCTTGCGCGTGGTGGGCGGTTGACTATGACGGTGTGCTGTACAGAATACTGGAGCTGTACGGCTGTACGCAAACGGCCAATGAGGGTGTGCGCTGGAATCCCGACAGACAATTTGCGGAGATAGCAAAGGTGGAGCGGGAGCACCCGTGGCTAAAAGGAAAGTCCATATCCGGCGTGGCTGACCCAAGCATATGGGATTCAAGCCGAGGGGAAAGCATAGCCGAAACCGCGATGAAGTACCATGTGTACTTTACCCCCGGGGACAATGAACGAATAGCCGGGTGGATGCAGTGCCATTACCGGCTGCAGTTTGACAGTGAGGGCTACCCGAAGATGTATGTATTCGATAACTGCGAGGCGTTCATAAGAACCGTACCGCTGATGCGCCATGCCACGGTGCGAGTTGAGGATTTAGATACAACGCTTGAAGACCATGTGTGCGATGAGTGGAGGTACACGTGTATGTCCCGCCCGATAACACCGAGCGTACCGGAAGAGAAGAACACCATAAGCATAGACCCTCTTAATCAATTCAAAAAAAGATAACAGGAGAACAGAATCATGGATGAAATCAAAAGCATTACCCCGGCACTGGATAGCCGCCCGGTGAATAGCGAGACGCTTACTAAATTCAATCTCGCTTTGAACAAGTACAAGGCCGGTAAGAAAAGTGTAGAGACGCGCGCTATAGCGGCGGAAAACTGGTGGAAGCTCCGCAACCAAACCGAGACAGAGAAAGAAACCATAGGGCTGGCAGGGTTCAAAGCTAAGAGCGGGTGGTTGCATAATGTCATAGTTGCCAAACACGCAGACGCTACAGAAGCTTTTCCCGAACCTAACATCCTTGCGCGCGAGCCGAACGATGTCAAGGAAGCCGGTATGCTCAGCAAGATAGTCCCCGTTGTGCTGGACGCGAATCACTTTGAAGAAACCTACAGCGACTGCGCATGGCAGAAGCTCAAGACAGGTACAGCGATATATAAAGTTTACTGGGATTCGGACAAGCTGAACGGCCTCGGAGATATCGCAGTGCAGAGGGTGGACGTGCTCAATGTGTTTTGGGAGCCGGGCATAACAGATATACAGAACAGCAAGTATTTCTTTCACACCGCATTCGTTGACAATGAGGTGTTGGAGAGCGCATACCCCCAGCTCAAGGGCAAGTTGAAAGCAGCGGCCTTTGTCCCTGCCGATTTCCAAACAGATGATAGCGTGCCGAAAGATAACAAGTCTGTCGTGATAGATGTGTACTACAAGAAGCGCGAGGACGGCAAGACGGTGCTGCACTACTGCAAGTATGTCGGCAATGAGATTCTGTACAGCACGGAGAATGACGGAGCGCTGCCGCACAGTGTAGAGCCGCCCGCCGTGGCCGTGCCTATGGTAGAACCGGGGAGTATGCCCCTGCCCGGAGCGCAAGACGATGCGGGGAGTGTACAGGATAATATATCCGAACAGATAACGGGGAGTATACCTGCGGCCATGGGCGGAGCAGTACCAATGACTGCGCCGCAGACGATACACCAAGGGCTGTACGACCATGGGCTTTATCCTTTTGTGTTTGACCCTCTCTTCCCGATAGAGGGCAGCCCCTGTGGGTATGGGTACATTGACCTTTGCCAAAACAACCAAATGCAAATTGACCTAATGCAGACGGCATTCTTGAAGAACACAATGGTGGGCGCAATGCCCCGGTACTTCTCACGTATGGACGGGTCAATCAACGAAGAAGAGTTCTTAGACCTCAACAATCCCATAGTTCACGTGAACGGAAACCTGGGGCAGGACAGCCTAAAGCTTATAGACCACAAGGCGCTGAACGGTAACTACCTCAATATGCGCACGTCCATAATAAACGAGCTGCGCGAAACGAGTGGAAACACGGAAGCTAGCAACGGCGTTATATCTTCGGGGGTAACTGCGGCCTCAGCTATAGCCGCGTTGCAAGAAGCGAGCGGGAAAGGCAGCAGAGACAGCAGCCGCGCAAGCTACCGGGCGTACTCCCGCATTGTCAATCTGTGCATAGAACTGATTCGACAATTCTACGATATCCCCCGACAGTTCAGAATCACAGGGCAGCTCGGCGCGGAAACCTTTGTGCGCTATTCCAATGAGGGCTTGAAGCTACAGACGGAGCAGAGCGGGAACGTAATGCTTGCCCGCTTGCCGGAGTTTGATATCAAAGTCAGCCCGGCGAAGAGGTCAAGCTACAGCCGCATAACGCAGAACGAAATGGCATTGCAATTCTACAACCTCGGCTTCTTCAATCCCCAAATGACAGACCAAGCGCTGGCTTGCTGTTACATGATGGACTTCGATAACAAAGACACGGTAATGCAGATGATTAACTACAACGGCACAATGTATCAGAAGCTTGCGCAGTTCCAGCAGCTTGCCCTTGCCCTTGTGCAGAAATACGAGCCGGAGCGGGTTAATGAGCTGGCCGCTTCTATCACGGGACAGGCTGCGCCCGCCGCGTCAGCCGGAAGCGCCGAGGATATAAAGTTAGCACCTGACACGGAGGAAGATACCCGCGTGCAGAACACCCGCGCCAAGAGCCAATCATATTCACAGCCGGAGGGATAAGCGATGACTAAGATAATCTATGATGAATCGAACAACGTATTAGAGATAAGCGGCCACGCAGGAGCGGGAGAGCCGGGAAAGGATTTGGTGTGCGCTGCCGTTACAATTCTCATGCGCACGCTGGAAGCTTCGGTTATGGATAACCGAGCTAGACTGTGCCCCACGGTGTGCCATAAAGACGGGTATGTAAGAATCCAATGTAACCCCCCACCCAGGGCAAAAGCAAAGAGCAAAGAAATCTTCACCACGATATACCGCGGGTATGAGCTGTTAGCGCAGCAGTACCCGGAGTATGTAAGAACCGTAATATATTGAGGAGGGAAAAGAAATGTCATTACTTGTAGGCATAGACGAAAACAAAAAGCAGCAGACCGCCGCGACACAGGCCGACACTACGCCGACCGTGGATAAGGTGGTGCATCAGGACACGGCCACGCAGACCGCTACCCCGGCAGTGAAGACTGCCACGCAGTCAACTACCCCGACAACGACAGCCAACACCACGGCAACCACGACCCCGGCCACAGCAACGGCAACCACGAGCGGGAGCGGGAGCAGAAGCGCGGTATATGAGAAAGCCATGCAAACGCTCAAGCAGGCGCAGGGTAACGCGCCCACATATTCATCTTCGTATGATGATGATATCAATGAGATATACAATCAGATTGTCAACCGCGCGCCCTTTAAGTATGACTACAGCACTGACCCGCTTTACAACCAGTACAAGGAGCAGTATACCCAGCTCGGCAAGCAAGCCATGAAAGATACCATGGGGCAGACGGCGGCGCTCACCGGGGGCTACGGCAACAGCTACGGAAGCGCAGTAGGACAGCAGCAGTATGACGCATATCTGCAAAGGCTGAATGATGTTGTGCCGGAACTGTACGGGCAAGCCTATGATATCTATTCGCAGGAAGCAAACGACTTAGAAAAACAATACTCCATGCTCCTTGACAGGCAGAACACGGAGTATAACGAATGGCGCGATGCGTTGTCAGATTACCGCTACGACCAAGCGCTGGAGCTTGACAAGGGGCAGCAGCTTGCGAGCGACCTTGCGGCATACGGGGACTTCTCCGGCTATGCGGAGCTGTACGGCAAAGACGCGGCGGCCAAAATGGAAAAGGCTTGGGCGGTTGCGAATCCTCTGCCGGCATACATAAACGGACAGATAGACGCAGAGGAATACTACAGAATAGTCGGCGAATATCCCATAGGCTACACTCCGCCCGGTTCTTCATCGGGAAGCAGCGGCGGGGGCTGGACGTTCGACCCGTGGTATGGCGGAACGGCGAGAGATACCAGTACAGATAAAAGCGCAACGAAGACAGAAACAAAGAGTTCTGCTGTAATTACTCCGACAATAATTAACAAGTATGAAAGGTATTATTACAAGTAATATGAGTAATAAGATATTAGAAGAAATAGAAAAAAGTATTGCCGCGTATAATACTCCAGAGCTTAACGGCACAACAAAAGCGCAAGCCCCGGCAACGAAAGAAAATGCAAGTAATGCATATAGAATAAATACAATACCTTCTTCGCAGAATAACGTGTTAGGCGAAATAGGAAAAAGCGTTGCCGCGTTCAACAATTCTAAGCTTAACGGGACAAACGGCTGGAAAATGAAGTCGTATACGAAAAACCCTCAAACCAAAGCCAAGAAGAGCGTGGTATCCTATGACCAAGGGGGTAAAGTAAACGCATGGCAAACTGCACTGAACGTTCTAAATGGGATTGACAGTGCAAAGGTTAAGGCGCTGAGCAATCAGAAGTACAGCGACAGATTCAATGAAGAGGTATTAAAAGAGTATACGGCTCGCGGTGGAAAAACCTTTTTAGGCAAAGCTATGAACGCGAATTTGTACAAGCAAATTGAAGATGAGCTTACGCCGAACTATGCTCCGGCGCAAACTTCATATGAAAGAGCCAAACTCCCCGCCAGCATGGCAAGAGATTCTATCGTTGAAAATGCACAGGCGGCGCAGTATCTAGCTGATTATTACGAGAACCCGACAGTAGCAATCGAGGGAAGCCGAACGAGAGGTAATACCCTTGACTATCTGCAAAAGTATGAAAACATGGGCTTTGGAGAAAAGCTCGCAAACACGGCAGGGAATGCTGTGGTTAACTACGGCCTTGATCTGTCGAACACATTGCTTACCGGGGCAGACGCATTAACAGGCGGAAAGCTCAGCAACGGCAACAGCAAAGCAGCTTCTATCTATTCTGCGCTTAACTTTGCGCAGAATGCGGGGAGCGGGTTAACCTCTCAAGCTTACAACAGTATGCGTGAAAGCTCTAACTGGTTAGGTAAGCTCATCCTTGACTTGGAGAAAACAAGTGTAGAGCAATTGCTTGACCGTGCCTTTTCAGCATTTGGCATGAACGGAGCAAACAGCCTTGTATCAATGGGGGCTAGAGTGTTTGGCTCGGGTGCGCAGGAAGCGGAGAACGAGGGTAAAAGCCTGAGAGAACAGTTATTAACAGGTGGAATACGTTCCGGCATAGAGATTGGGACAGAATTATTAGGCGGTGTCGGCGGCTCGTGGAGGGGTACGGGTTACGGTGACGCAGTGTTTAACTCGCTGGATAAGTGGGTTGGAACAAAAACGAATAAAGAAATGCTTGGCACTTTGGCAAGCGCATTCGGCAGTGAAGCGACAGAAGAAATGCTGTCGGATATTCTCAATCCTTTAGCGGATAGAATATTCAACATCAGCAACGGCGATCAGACCTTTTGGCAAGAGGTATGGGGTGACGGGCAAATCCTTTATGACGGTTTACTGGGTGGGCTTGCAGGATTGGGCGGCGGCCTTGGCACATCTTTTTCTAACGCTTCAGCGGCGAAGTACTTCGGTGTAGATGTAGCTACATATAAAGCAGCGCAGAGAATAGCCGGAGATAAGAAGCTTCGCAAAAAGTATGAGAAGTATACGGGTGAACACCTGCAAGAGAATGAATCGACATCCATAATGCAGATAGCCGTTGGCCTTACCGAGACAGCAGAGAAAACAGATAGCACTACCCGTGCGCTTGAAAACGATATCCGCCAATACAAAGCAGAGCCGCACGGTACGCAGAGCGCCACCACCCCCGCGGCACTCTCCACCTCACAGACGGATACGAGCACACTCGCTGCCGCTAACGTTGCGCAGAACGCGTCAGAATCGCCCACAACGAACGAGAGCGCGAGGACAAGCACGAATACCACCCCCGCACAAAACTATTCACAGAGCACCATACAGGCCAAAGCAGCGGCACTCGGAGACATGACCGCAATATACAACGGCGCAGAAGCGCGCGTAACCAGCATGGTGAAAATGGATAACGGGAAGTACGCGGCACAGATAGAGTACCCCACCAGCAAAGGCATAAAGAAAAGGCAACTCACCGAAGACAAGCTGACCTTTGACCCGGAGACAAAGCGCCTTATCAATATGTTCCGTCCGTATGAATACAGCAGCGAAATGCTTTTTAATTACGATGCGCAAAAGGACGGCGGGGAAAACCTTGCGGCGTACACCATGGCCTTTAACACCGTGGCGGATATCCTCGGCAAGCAGACAACGCTTTCTGAGGAAGCGGCGAAGCAGTACGTGCAGGGCGAGCCGGGGCTGGCAAGCACCTTGTCTGAAGAACAGATTACTGCGGCATTCAGAGCGGGAAGAAAGAGCAAGGATGCGCGTGTACAATCCAGCGTTACTCGCAAGGGCGGCACGGGCAAGCTCGTGTTCGGGAAAAGCATAACCGTGCAGGGAATGCAGTACCAAGCCGCCACTGAGGACATGGTAAGCCAAGCAGAGCGGGAGGTGTTGCAGACCGTAGCAAAGGCGGCGGGCGTGGATATCTTCTTCTATCAGTCTGAGGAAGCGGAGGGCATATACCAAGGGGCAAACGGGTTTTACCGTAACGGCACAGTATACCTTGATGTTAACGCCGGGGCAGAGAGGACTACGGAGCAGTCGGCAATCCTGCTCACGGCGGCGCATGAACTCACGCACTACCTTAGAGAGAACAACGCCGAGGGTTACGCCGAGCTGCGGGACTTTGTCACAACGCACCTTATACAGGACGGCACGGACATAGTTACACTTGCCGAGCAAAAGATAAGAAACGAGGGCGGGGAAAACTATGCAGACTTTACATTGGAAGACGCGATAGAAGAAGTCGTGGCCGACAGCTGCGAAATGATGTTGGAGAACACCCAGCTTCCGCAGATAATGGCGCAAGAAAACCCCGACCTTTACAGTAAGGTTAGGGGCTGGCTGAGAAAGTTTGTAGAGAATCTGCGCCGCGCGTTCGAGGGCGTGACAGCGAGAAGCCCGGAAGCCCGCGCCATGGTGCAGTATGCCGGGGAGCTTCAGCAGATATGGGACAATGCCCTGGCCGACACCGCATTGAAGCCGAGAGAGAAGCGCGGCGCGAGCGGGAGCACGAAGTATTCTTATGCCGGGCGTAATGCAAGCACGGCGAATATGGAGACGCTGTCTAAGGCAGAGGAGCTAGAGCGCAACGGCGAGGATTGGAACACCATACGCAATGAAACAGGTTGGTTCAGAGGCATGGATAACAAATGGCGATATGAAATCAACGACAGCAATATGGAGTTTCGCAAAGGTGGTGATGTACAGTTACTCGCAGAGCCGGAGTATCAGCAGCTTATAGATTTGACAGATAAGTGGGCAGCCTCGTTTGACGGCGGTGAAGCTTTAACCGAAGCCGAAGAAAATGAAATGACCCGTTTGAAAGAAAAATACGGCGCGGAAGTATGGGAAGATAAATATATGCTCCGCGACTTTGTAAAGCATGATGAGCTGTTCGAGGCGTACCCTCGCTTGAACAGTGTCGGCTTGCAGTTTGATGAACTGCCGGACGGAGTGAAAGGCTATTACAGCAAGCGCGGCAATACGATTATCTTAAATGAAAGCTTGTTTGGTAAAGAGCCTGATGTAGTACTGCACGAGATACAGCACATCATACAAAAGATTGAGGGCTTCACCGGCGGCGCGAGCGTTGAGTATTGGGAAGAGCAAATGAAAAACGGTTATTCCAAACGAGGAAGCCGTGAATCGGATATGATGCCGGGCGAGCTTTACCGTAATACAGCCGGGGAAATAGAAGCGAGAGACACAGCTTCACGCCGCAAGCTGACAGCAGAAGAGCGCCGCAGCAATGCCCCTGTACGTGCAGACGAGAACACCGTGTTCGCTGATGATGAACGGTCGTACAGCGTTAGAAATTATAAGGGCAACAGAATTGTGTGGATTGATACTGATATAACAAAACAAAAACCTAGCGATGTGCCAATACAGGATTATGTCCAGCGATACATATCGGACATGGCATACGATAGGAGTGACTTCTTAGCTACATTGCCGGAAAGCGGAATTAACGTGTATGCGGAGAAAAAAGGTAGAACACCGAAAAGCAAATACGGTTTGGCTGAAGAGTATGTTAGGTCAACTTATTCCCGTTGGCTCAAAGACAACTCCAAGAGTGCATTCCGTGCAAAAATGAAAGCAGCTGGTGTTCTTGATGAATTGGTATCAATTGCGACTGGGCGGAAGTGGAGCGAAACTGAACACTCGCATAATAAAGACGCAAGGTATGGAGTAGATACGTACAGAAGCTCTTTCGCGTTTCCAGTCAAAGATAATATGGGTAAGCTTGCAAATGTCAGAGCATACGACTGTAAGCTGATAGTATTGAATGCCAGTGACGGCAAAAAGTATTTATACGATGTGACAGGAATAAAAGAAAACACCAGTAAGGCAAAGGACGTTCTCCTTTCGGAGCGTCAGAGGGCGGCTTATAGAGCCGCACGCCAAACTGATGTTGTCAACAATATATCACAGCCCGGTGAAGAAGTCAACAGTAAGTTTTCCCGCCGTGCGGCAGATGATACAATGACAAAGGAACAAGTGCGGGAACAGCAGATAAGCCGTGCGGAGCTGTTGCGGGAGAACGAGGCGTTGAGACAACGCGCAGAGTATTGGAAAGGGCAAACCCAGCTTACCAAAGAAAAGACTGTGCGCAATACGGACACGCACAAGTTTGCCCGCGACATGGCGGAAAAGCTTGATGTAAAGAACCGTGAGGCCGTGGCTGAGTTTGAAGACGCGGCGCAGCACATGGGCAATTACATCGTGCAAAGCGACAGTGAGACCTTAGACTATGACACGCTTCACACCATGGCAAGCGAGACGGCGGATATTCTGTTGAGCAATTCCGAGGTTGAAGTGGAAAGCGGCATGGAAGAACAGCTCGGTGAGCTTGCCGATTACATCAAGACGCATAAGCTCAAGGTGAACGAAACGGAGCTAAAGGATTTGCCTAAAGAGTGGCTGCGCCAGCACAGGCGCTTTATCAAACTCAGCTCGGACGGTACACCGATAGATGTGGCATGGCAGGAGTGGCAAGAGCAATTCGGGGAAGGTATGTTCCCCTCGGACATTACAGCGCAGTCGGATATGCTTCAGCGCCTTGCCGATATAGAGCAGGGCTGGAGAACATATAAGGCCAATCCCTTTGAAAATAACATGGCCGAAATGCGGGAGATTGTGGCGCAGGAAATAATAGATACCATGCTCAGCGATGAGATACGGCAGACCGCGCCCACCGCCGCCGACCGTGCCAAAGCCAAGGCAGACAAACGCTACTCGGATATGCGACAGGCCGAACGGCAGCGCGCCAATGAGCGCATAGCAAAGGTGCTTGAAGAGGGAAAGCAGCGGACAAAGGATGCGGTAAAGGCCGAGCGCACATTCCAGCTTCAAAGGGTGGAACGTATACAAAAAATGAATAGCATAAAAAAGCTTCGTGACCGTATGATAAAAAGCCTTACGGACAACACGGGCAAGAACCATGTGCCGGATATCCTTAAAGAACCCGTTGCTCAACTGCTGCAGAGCATAGACCCGACAACCAAGCGCACCCGCCAAGCCGGGACAAAGCTTTATGTAGAATCTCTTGAAAAGCTTCAGCGGGTATTAGAACAGCAACGCAAGCACAATGCGCATACCTTGGATGAGAACGAAGCCGAGGGCGAGGGGGCAGATCTGTTCTTCGATATCCCCGTAGAGTTTACCGAGCAGATACAAGATTACGTGGATAACGTTAAGCATTGGGGCGAGTTTTCCAAGACAACAACATTCAAGCTGGAAGACATGAGCTTGCAGGGGCTGAACGATTTAGAGAATATTCTGCGCGTGGTGAGGGGTGCTGTCAATAATGTTAACGAGCTGTACGATATGAACACAACAGCCTCCGAGCTTGGGAATGAGACGATAAACTATCTTGCGGAGATGAAAGAGAAAACCAAGGTAACGGGTGGAATGGAAAAGTTCCTCGGCTTTTCAAACCAAACCCCTGTGTATTACTTTGAGCGCTTCGGTGAAGCGGGAAAGAAAGTAATGAAATCTCTGACGGACGGCTGGGATAAGTTCGCGTTCTATACGGATGAGATATTGAGCTTCGCAAAGAATCTGTATTCAACAAAGGAAGTGCGCAAGGCCGAGCGAGATATACGTATAGTACAGCTTCATGAGACGCTGGCGGACGGATTGACGGACAGCGTAACCGTCCCGGTATCCATGACACGCGCGCAGATAATGAATCTGTACGGCGCGGCACGCAGGGGCGAAGCGTCACTTAATCATATTCTCGGAGCGGGTATAGAGATTACGGCAATAAAGCCTAAGGTGGGAAAGGCCACAGCGCAATCTAAAACTTATCTCTTTGAGGATATCTACGAGCTGGCGCAAATAATAAACGACAATCTCACGGCAAGGGATAAGCAGATAGTAGACGCAATGATAAGCTTCATGAGCGGGCCTGTTGCGAAGTGGGGTAATGCCGTCAGCCAAGAACGCTGGGGAATAGATTTGTTCACCGAGGAAAACTACTGGCCTATAATAACAACACGCAACAGCCACAATGTATCTAACTCGGATTCGGCGGGAGCGTCAACCAGCATATACCGCTTAATGAATATGGGATTTACAAAGAAGCTCACCCCCGGCGCGAACAATCCCGTGGTTATCGGCAGTGCGTTTGATGTGTTCGCTAACCATACTTCGGACATGGCAAAGTACGGCTCAATGGTATTGCCTATCCTGAACACCATGAAGTGGATTAACTACTCTTCGGCCACGGGCAACAGGACGCTGCAAGCCGGCATAGATTCTGCGTCCCCGGGCAAAGCATATTCCCAGTACACAACCGTGTCCGTGAGAAAATCCATGGATAGCATATACGGGCGTGAAGCGCAGGACTATCTCGTCCAGCTCTTGCGTGACCTCAACGGCCAAAGCGGCGGGATAAGCAGCGTGGACTTTGTAGATACGCTGACTTCAAACTACAAGCGCCAAGCCGTGGCGGCCAATCTGCGCGTGGCCTTGCTCCAGCCCACAAGTATTATCAGGGCATTTCATGTTTTAGAATCGAACGGATTAAGCATGGATACATTGCGCTCGTTCGCAGTCAAGAAGAATTACGAGGAAGCGAAAGCGAACAGCGGCATAGCACTGTGGAAAGACTTGGGCTTTTATGACACTAACATAAATGCCTCTGTGCGAAAGCAGATAAAGCACGATGAAAGCTTTATTGATAACCTCGTAGACAAATCAATGTTCCTTGCCGAGAAAGGAGACCGGCTGACATGGAGTATCTTGTGGGGTGCGAGCCGACATCAAGTTAAGCAGGAAGCAGCGAAAGTCGGGCAGAAGCTGACGCACGAAGAGCTTATGCAAAAGACTAATGAGCTTTTCACCACGGTGATATATAAAACCCAAGTGGTGGATTCTCCGCTTACCCGAAGCCAGCTTATGCGCAATAACGATAAGCTTAGCAAAGCTCTGACTGCGTTCATGGCCGAGCCGACATTAAGCTATAATGTCTTGGCCGAGAATGTACATGAGTTTGCGAGGGAAACCAGCGCGCATGATATTCCCACGGCGTGGAAGAAATGCGGGAAAAAGATTCTCCGAAGCTTGGTGATATACAGCGCGTCCGCTATTCTCACAGCGGCGGCGGCGAGCCTTGCCGATGCCGGGAGAGACGATGACGAATATAAAAAGCTTTGGCAAAAGTGGCTGGAAAAATTCAAGGGCGAAGAAAGCTTTTGGGACAGCAACATATGGGCGGAACTTAATCCTCTTACCAAGCTCCCGGCTATAAAAGATATCTTCAATCTTATTGCCGGGCAGACTTCAAGTAATATGTGGCTTGAGGGATTCGATTCTGCGTACAGTGCAGTCAAGAGTATCTATGAGAGAATCGGCGAAAAGGATGATTTGTTCCGGCTAGAAATGAAAGATTGGCAGGTTGCTTATCGCGGATTAAAAGCAGCGTCCCAGCTCGCGGGGCTACCTCTAATGACATTCACACGAGATGCCGTAGGCTTGTGGAATACAACAGTCGGAGCTTTCACCGGGAAGTATATCCACAACTATGACTACGACCAAGAGAAAGCTATACGCAATGCCTACCGCAGCGGGTACTTAGACGAAGAGCAGGCAATGAATCTTCTCATGGATAGGGACACCATGGGCGACAACGTTTATTTCACGGAGCACGCGGCGCAGGTGAAGATAGCCGACTGGACGAACGACAGCATAGAAGCGATGTACGACAGCCTTTACACCGCTATGGAAAACGATGACCGAGCGGGTTTTAATGCGGCAATGGAAAGCCTTGTGAAAGACGGAAAGCGCTATCACTATGATGTGATAGGCAATGTCCGAAGCACGATTAAGGAGTGGTACATCGGCGATGAACACGGGGCATATAAGCTCAACAGGGACATGGCCGTGGATATGCTGACGGATTACGGCGGGTACACTACGGACGATGCAAAGAAGACGGTGCACCAATGGACGTGCGAGAAAGTAGAGGGCTTCAGCTACACCAACCGGAAAGAGTTGTTTCTGCTCGGAGATATCACGAGGGACGAAGCGATTAAGCTTGTAATGGCATACGGCAAGGACGATGACGGCAAGCTTCTTTCCGACTATGAAGATAAGTCCGCCGCAAGGGAAGCAGCCGAAAAGGAAGTGCAGACTTGGCAAATGGCGCTTGACACCAAGATAGACTACGAGAAAATCCGCAGTGCCTATGATGCCGGAGAAATAAGTGAAGCGCAGCTGAAAGAGTATCTCATGACATACGGCAGTTTAGAAGAAGAATCCGCAGAAAATAAAGCGTACCTTTGGCAATGGAAAGAGGGCGATGACAAGCTGGGAAGTATTACGAGCGCGCAAGCGCGGCGGTATGATAACTACATTGTCGGCGCGGGCGTAGACATTACCAAGGAACAGTATGCGAATTTCATTGACGGAAACTTGGCAAGTGAGTTTAGCGGTGATCTGAAGCCTGGGAGTACAACCTCTTATATACCCTACAGCAAGCGAAATAAAATATGGGCGTACATAGACACTCTGCCACTAACCCCGGAGGAAAAGGACGCAATGGCTGTTGTATACGCATACGATAATAATCCGGACACTTCGGCAAATTCTTCGTATTTCGATTTGCAAGAAGCCCCTTGGAACAACTAACAAAAAAGAATCCCCGAAAAAAATCGGGGATTTTTTATTTTCCTCCCAAAAGTACCGTAGAGAAATTGGAAAAGTATTTTGTATAATAGGGGCAGGAAGACACCGAGGCAGTCGCCCTGCCTGGCATTACAGCCGAAACAAAGCAGAAAGGTTATGGAGGATTCCTATGTATAAATTTAATTGGCTTCAGACCTTTGCCGAGGGCAGCGCACCCGCGGGCAATGCAGGTGAGGGAGCAGGAAACACGGGCGTTACTTCCCCTGCTGACGCCGGGCAGGATTCTAGCACCAATACTTTGGAAGCGTTGGGAGTACCCAAGAACAAAGTGGCGAGGTATGAAGCGTCATTAAAGCGCCGAGGCATACAGCCCAAAGAACAAACCGCCCCGCCGCCCGCCGTAGCCCCGGCAACAAGCACCGAGCCGAACGAGAAAGCCGACAACGCCGGAGCTTCTGCAAAAACACCTTGGGAAGATATTCTCAAAGACCCGGAGTATAAAGAAGCATTCAATAACCAAGTCAACGGCATTATGCAAAAGCGTCTTGCAAAGGCGCAGGAGCGGGAAGCAAACGTAGCCAAGCTTGCCCCGGCACTCGAAGTCCTTGCGGCTAAGTACGGCGTGGACGTGGGCGACTATGAAGCGATTGCCCGCGCGGTCAATGACGATGATGATTTCTACAGAGAAAAGGCCGCAGAAATGGGCGTTGATGTGAAAACGGCAAAGGAGCTTACCCAAAGCTCCCGCGAGTTGCACAGGCTGACCGCAGAAAAGCAGGACAGTGTCAGACAGCAGTATGTGCGCGAGCATATAGCAAGGCTCAATCAGCAAGCGGAGAATCTGAAAGCGGAGTATCCGGGCTTCAATCTTTCAGAGGAAATGCAAAACGAGATGTTTGTAAAGCTCACCGCGCCGGGAATGCTCACCGTTGAGGACGCGTATAAAGCCGTGCACAGAAAAGAGATTGAAGCTTCAAAGGAAAGGGCGTTGCAGGAGCAGGCATTGGCCGCCGCCACCGCCACCATAAGAGCAGGGCAGCAGAGACCGAAAGAGAATGGAAGCTCTGCCGCCGCAACGATAACCCGCGTACCTCCCGCGATGAGGAGTAAAGCGGAAAGAGCGGAGCTTCGCCGCCAAATATATGCGGCAGGAGCGAACGGGAAGAAACTACCGCGAGATTGGTAACACTGCTTCTTCCCGTAACATAGGAAGGAGAAATACAAAATGTTTAAATATGAATGGATTCAGTACTTTGCAGACGCGGGCACGCTCGTGAATGCAACAGGCGCTTATGTCAACGCCTACACCGGCGCAACCACGGAATTCAGCGGGGCAGATACGCTTGCTCCCGAGCTTAAAGCGTATTACGACACGGAGCTTTTGGAGAACGCGCGTACCGAAATGATATATGCGCAGTTCGGCAAGCGCCAGCCGCTCCCCGCAAACCACCAGGGCAAGGTGGAGTGGCGCAAGTTCAACACCTTTGCCCGCGCGTCAAAGCTCGAAGAGGGCGTTATCCCCACGGGGCAGAAGCTTGGCATGACTTCTATTACCGGCACGGTAGACCAGTACGGCACATATACCACCGTGACGGACAAGCTGGAGCTTCGCGCGTATGATGATATCATCCTCGCCGCCACAGAGGAAATGGGCGCTTCTGCCGCAGAGACGCAGGAAGCCCTTATTCGTGATGCGCTGCTTGTCGGCACGAACGTGCTCTACTGCGACAACATAAACATTACCACCGGCGCAGTAACCGGCACTACGCCCACGAGCTGCGCGACCATGGGCGCGAGTACGGAAAACGGCTGGGCTATGCTTACTCCCGCCGTCATAAACAAGGCCGTTACAATCATGAAGAAGAACCGCGTGCCGAAGATTGACGGGTACTACTACGCCGTTATTCATCCCTCTGTGGCAAGCGACCTCAGGCAGAATGCTGAATGGATTGACGCGCACAAGTACGCCATGCCGGAGCAGATATACAACGGCGAGATCGGCGAGCTTCACGGTGTGCGCTTCATCGAAAATGTGTTTGCGCCCGTGCTCAAAGACACCGACACATACAAGAATAAGGACGGCGGCGCGACCTATGCAACGTACTTCTTCGGCAAAGACAGCTTCGGTATTATCGACCCCGAGGGCGGCGCACTTGAGATGATTGTGCATAACAAGAACGAGATAGGCGGACCGTTGAATCAGTTCAGCACTATAGGCTATAAGTTTGAGACCAACGGCGCGACTATCCTTTACCCCGAACGTGTTCTGCGCGTGATGAGTGTATCCAGCTCCAGCGCAACCGATGAGGTAAACTGAGCTATACATAAATGAAACAGGGGCGTATTCACGCCCCTGCTGTTGAAAGGAGAATTATTATGGCAAAGGCTAATGAGACTGCGGCAAAGGTTGAGACCACAAACAGAGTGAAATACAGAGTACCCAAGGGGTCAAGCAAAGAAGACCCAAATCTTTTTGTAGCCATAAACGGGAAGACCTATCTTATCCCGCGCGGGGTTGAGGTGGAGATACCCGACTTCGTTGCAAAAGAAATTGAGAGAAGCAGCGCCGCGCGCGATAACTTCTATGAAACAGTTGAAGAGCTTGCCGTAAAACCCGGCAAGTAACGTGTGAGAGGAGACCGCCGTGAACTGTATGGATATTATAGACCGGGTAGATATCATGGAACCCAATGCGTATTGCCCGGAACAGAAATTAAAGTGGCTGTCCATACTGGACGGCAAGATTTATGAAGAGGTGATCCGACCGTGCGAAGAAAGCCCGGCCGGATTTACCGAATACTCCAACGGTGACGAAGAGCTTATAGTGCCGTCCCCTTATGACTATGATATTTACTATCACTATCTAATGGCGATGATAGATGCCGAGAACTCCGAAACCCAGCGCTACAATAAACGCATGACGATGTTCAATAACGCGTATACGGAGTTTATAAACTGGTATAACAAAAGCCATAATCGAAGCCGAGCGCGACCGGGCAAAGAGCCGAAGCATTTTCTTTTCTGACAGGAGAGCTAATATGAAACTTCCAACGTTAGATTATGAATACACAAATCGAAGTGTGGTAGATACCTTTGCCGGATATAATCACAATCTGAAAATCGAAGAGGGGTCATTCTACCACACGGAGAATCTATCTACCTCATACTATCCCCTGCTAGGCGAGAGAAAAAAGCGCGGCCTTGTGAAACAACTGACTGCACCCGGGGGCTTGCTCGGCAAGGACAAGCTGGCGTATGTGGATAACGGGACGCTTTACTATGACGGAACGGCCACACCTATTACAAACCTCACGAGCGGGCAAAAGCAGTTGGTGAGCATGGGCGCATATATTTGCGTGTTCCCCGATAAGAAATACTACAACACGGCAGACGCGACCGATTACGGAAGCATGGAAGCATTCTATTCCTCAACCGGCAATGTAAAGTACGCCATGTGCAAGGTGGACGGAACGGAATATGCTCAGCCCACTGTGTCGGATACTGCGCCGTCAAGCCCGGCCAATGCCGCGCTTTGGATAGACACGGCGAAAGAAACCCGTGTGCTAAAGCAGTACAGCGAAGCAACGGGTGAATGGGTTAGCATACCCACGGTATATACGAAGATAACTTTTATTTCTCAAGGCGAGATAACACAGCACTTCAAAGAATATGACGGCATTACGATTACGGGTGCAGGAGTAGAAGAGCTAAACGGTGACAAAGTTATTTATGCGCTCGGCGGTGATTCAAATACATTTGACTATGTTGTTGTAATCGGATTACTTGAACAGGGATACGAGCAGAACACGGGGAGCGTCAGCCTTGCAAGAAGCGTGCCGCAAATGGACTTCGTTTGCGAAAGTCAAAATAGACTGTGGGGCTGTTTCTATGGCACGGACGGAGAACAGAACCTCAACGAGATATACTGTTGCGCTCTCGGCGACTTCAAAAACTGGCGGCAATACATGGGGCTGAGCACGGATTCTTGGACGGCTTCTGTCGGCTCTGACGGCGCATGGACGGGGGCAATTAATTACCTCGGCTACCCGACATTCTTCAAAGAGGACAGAATCCACCGCGTAACTGTATCAAGCGTGGGCGCGCATACATTGAGCGAGACGGCTTGCCGTGGCGTACAAGCCGGGTGTGATAAGAGCTTGGCCGTTGTAAATGAAGTGTTGATATATAAATCCCGCAGTGACGTTTGTATATATCAAGGCGGTTTTCCCTCATCTATATCTGAAGCGCTTGGAGATGTGCAGTATTCAAATGCTGTCGCGGGTACGGTGCGGGATAAGTACTACATCAGCATGAAAGATGAAAAGGGCGAATATCAGCTCTTTGTTTTTGACACAGCCAAAAAACTGTGGATTCGTGAGGATGGATTCAAAGCGGACGGCTTTGCTCGTGTCGGTGATGAATTGTATTCCGTAACGGGAAAGCTCTTATATGCAATGCAGGGAACTGTGGGAGAGCTTGAGCCGTTTATCAGCTGGACGGCTGAGAGCGGCATACTTTATTATCAACAGCCGGACAAAAAGTATGTTTCCCGCTTCAATGTCCGCTGCCAAATGGAAGCGGGCGCGGAGCTGAAGATATATATTCAGTATGATTCAAACGGCGTATGGGAAAACAAAGGCACGGTAAAGCTGAAAGGAACAAACACGATGACAGTCCCTGTCCGCCCGCGCCGGTGCGACCATATGCGTATAAGGTTAGAGGGTAAAGGAATGTTCAGACTTTTTTCAATCGCAAAGATTATTACATACGGGAGTGATGTATAATGCGAAATTTAGAATACCCGCCTATTCTCAAAGGCACGGCAGAAGAACAGTTAGAGCAGCTGAGAGAGTATATGCTGCGAGTGGTGCAGAAGCTTAACGAGGAGAGCGATTAATTATGTTGGAGCTTTATATAACCGGGCAGAGCTTGAAAATATTTCAGCCGGTAATTGCGGCAGACACATTAAAATATCTCAATGCACAAGCACACTTCATAGGCGATGAGTGGAAAGACTATACACGCTGGGTGCATTTCCGCAAAGGCGAAACGGTGTATGATGTTGAGCTTGATAGTAAGGACATGATTACCGATGACGATGAGCTTAACCTCACTGCCGGTGAGTGGGATGTTTATATGACCGGCACTAAAGATACATCAAGATTAACAACTATAGTCGCGATTATAACCGTGAAAGAAAGCGGCCTTGTCGATGCGCCGCTCCACGTTGTTCCGCAGTCTGTTGCCGAACAGATAGATTCAAAAGCAAACCTTGCGTTGCAGACGGCAAGGGCTGTGCAAGCCCTTGCTGAATCTGGTGAACTTGACGGTGCGCAAGGCCCGCAAGGTGAACAGGGAGAGACAGGCCCGCAAGGCCCGCAAGGCATCCAAGGTGTAGCCGGACCGCAAGGCCCGCAGGGCGTGAAAGGAGACAAGGGCGACAAAGGAGATAAGGGTGATAAGGGGGATGTCGGCGCGCAGGGTGTAAAAGGCGATAAAGGAGATAAGGGCGATACCGGCGCGGGCTTCGTTGTAAAAGGCTATTACGGAAGCCCGTCTGCTTTAGAAGCGGCGGTGACATCACCCAACGCTGGCGATGCCTACGGCGTAGGATTATCTCAGCCCTATGATATTTATATCTACGACAGTGTAACCTCTGCTTGGATAAATAACGGAACACTGCAAGGCGCAAAAGGTGACCCGGGCGCAAAAGGAGATAAAGGTGACAAAGGCGATGCATTCACCTATGCCGACTTCACTGCCGCCCAGCTCGCTGCGCTGAAAGGTGCAAAGGGAGACAAAGGCGATAAAGGAGATAAGGGCGATACAGGTGCGCAGGGTGTTCAAGGGCAGCAGGGTGAAACCGGACCGCAAGGCGCGACAGGCGCGCAAGGCGCAAAGGGTGACGCAGGTGCGCCCGGCGAAGACGGCGCGACCTTTACCCCCAACGTTGACGCAAACGGAAATCTTTCGTGGACGAATGACAAAGGCAAGGTTAATCCGGCAACGCAGAATATACGCGGCGCGACCGGGGCTAAAGGTGACAAAGGTGATACCGGCAAAAGCGCATTTGATGCCGCGCAGGAAGCGGGCTACACCGGCACGGAAGCTACTTTCTATGCAGCAGTCGCGGCGATGCCCTCTCATCATGACCGTCATTTGCCGGACGGCGCAGACCCTATAACGGTGAAATCGGGGAATATAGAGAACGGAGCTGTTGACACCGATGCGCTTGCCAACGGTGCTGTGACAAGCGCAAAACTGGCGGCGGGGGCAACGCACGATAC
>CAYRPD010000005.1:0-14415 GCA_964426095.1 uncultured Oscillospiraceae bacterium
GCCGTTGTCAAGGCCGTTGCCGTTTCCGACTGCGCCTTGACGCGCAAGCAGATAGACAAGCTCTGCACCGATGTTGAAGTGCAGTCCGGCGCGAAGCCCTACTGGTTTAAGCTTGACGAAACCGGCGCTCTTGCCGGCGGCGTTGCAAAGTTCCTCACCGATCGCGTTGACGCGCTCACTCAAGCCCTTGACCTCAAGCCCAACACCCTCGTGGCCGTGGCTGTGGGCAAAAAGGAGCAGGCGCAGAAAACCGCCGGTGTCATGCTCAAGATGCTGGGCGCGGCCTGCCCCAACCACATGGATAAGGAGCGCTATGAGTTCTGCTGGATAGTGGACTTCCCCATGTACGAAATCGGCGAAGAGAGCGGCGAGCTTGAATTTTGCCACAACCCGTTCTCCATGCCCGCAGGCGGCCTTGATGTTCTCCTGCGCGCCGAGCGCGGCGAAATCGACCCGCTTACCATCACCGCCGACCAGTACGACCTCGTCTGCAACGGCGTGGAGCTCAGCTCCGGCGCAGTGCGTAACCACGACCCCGAAATCATGATAAAGGCGTTTGAAATGGTGCGCTTGGGAGAAGAGGACGTGAAGAAGAAGTTCCCCGCGATGTACAACGCTTTTTGCTACGGCGCTCCCCCTCATGCCGGTATTGCGCCGGGCGTTGACCGCATGGTTATGCTCCTTGCGGGCGAGGACAGCATCCGCGAGATTATACCCTTCCCCATGAACAAGAACGCTATGGACGTTATGATGGGCGCTCCCTCTACTGTCGAGCAAAAGCAGCTTGACGAGCTGCACATCGCGCTCGTGGGCGAGCTGGAAGAGTAATTTTAAAGTTGATAAAGCCGTCGGCGTACCCCTGCCGACGGCTTTTTGAAAAATGAGGTGTGGCAATGTATTCCAAGGTCAACAGCTTCGGCGTTACCGGCGTGGGCGGGTATGAAGTGTCGTCGGAGGTTTATATCTCCGGGGGTATGCCCGCATTTGACGTGGTGGGGCTGCCGGATGCGGCGGTAAAGGAAGCGCGGGAGCGCGTGCGCGCGGCGATAAAGAACAACGGCTTTGACTTTCCCGTCAGCCGCATTACGATTAACCTTGCCCCGGCGGACAAGAAAAAAGCGGGGACGGTGTACGATCTCCCCATGCTCATCGGCATTCTCGCCGCCTACGGCGAGCTGCCCGCGCCCAAGGAAAACTGCGCCTTTATCGGCGAGCTTTCGCTCACGGGCGAGGTGCGCGGCGTGGCGGGTGCGCTGCCTATGGCTATAGCAGCCCAGCGCGCCGGGGTGGAGCACTTTTTCGTCCCGGCGGAGAATGCTCGCGAGGCGGCCTTTGCCGAGGGCGTGAATATTTACCCCGTCAAAACCGTGCGCGAGCTTGCCGCGCATCTGCGCGGCGAAGCGCTTATAGCCCCAGCCGCGTGCCCCAATATGAACGCCGACTCTGCCCCCGTGCCGGACTTTGCCGATGTAAAGGGGCAGGAGAACGTAAAGCGCGCCTTTGAAATTGCCGCCGCCGGGGGACACAATATCCTCATCATCGGCCCGCCGGGCGCGGGCAAAAGCATGATGGCAAAGCGCCTGCCCGGCATTTTGCCGGATATGACGCGCGAAGAGATGATAGAGAGCACGGAGATTCATTCCGTTGCGGGGCTGACGAGCGCGGATAAGCCCGTTGTGTCGGTGCGCCCGTTCCGCGCGCCGCACCACACCGTGTCCGCCGCGGGGCTGTCCGGCGGCGGGGCGATACCGCGCCCGGGCGAAATAAGCCTTGCGCATAACGGCGTGCTCTTCTTAGACGAGCTGCCCGAATTTCACCGCGATGTGCTCGAAGTCCTGCGCCAGCCGCTGGAGGACGGGGTAGTAACCGTGTCGCGCGTGGCGGGGTCTTTGACATTTCCGAGCCGGTTTATGCTCGTTTGCGCGATGAACCCCTGCAAATGCGGCTGGTACGGGCACCCCTCGGGCAAGTGCCGGTGCTCGGTGAGCGATGTGCGGCGGTATCACAGTCGCGTGTCCGGCCCGCTGCTGGATAGAATCGACATCATTGTGGAAGTCCCTGCGCTGGAATATGACGAGCTTAAAAGAAAAACCCCGGCAGAGCCCTCTGCCGAGATTAAAAAGCGCGTGGACGCGGCGCGGCGCATTCAACGCGAGCGCTTTCGCGACACCGCCGTCACCTGCAACGCCCATATTGAAAGCCGCGCCCTGCGCGAAATTTGCGCCGTGAGCGATGAGGGCGAGGCGCTTATGCGCCAAGCGTTTGACGCGATGCACCTTTCCGCGCGCAGCTATGACCGCATTTTGCGCGTGGCGCGCACCGTGGCCGACCTTGCCGGGAGCGAGCGCATAGAGAGCGAGCATATCGCCGAGGCGATACAGTACCGCACGTATGATTTGACCGTTGAATAAAGAACAGAAAATATAAAGCCGGGCGCACTGCAAATTTAAGCAGTGCGCCCGGTTTTTGCGCCCTTTTCAGCCGCCGAAGAGGTTTAGTATACCGCTTATGCCCACGCCGATGTAGACGATGTTTTTAAGCTTCACGCCGTCAATGCGGTCAACGATTTTGTTCGCGATTAAAAGCCCGCACGCCGCGCCCACGGCGCATAGGGCGATGATAGGCAAAAGCTCGGCGGTTATAACGCCGTTTTTAATGCGCAAAAATGTGCTGAGAATGAGGTTTATGAAGAACAAAAGCTCCGCCGTGCCGAGAAATTCTTCCTTGCTGTCGGTGTTGGAGATGAAATATATCACCATAAGCGGCCCGCCCACGGAGAAAAGCCCGCTGCAAGCGCCGGAAAACGCCCACGCCGCCACACAAAGGGGCAAGCTCCACTTCTTTGCCTCGCGCTTGGAGAGGAGAAAGTGATAAAGCGTCAAAAGGATAAGAAACACACCGAAAATGCGCTTCAAAAGCTCCTGATCGACACGCGGCGCGAAGCTTATCGCCATCGCCGAGCACGCGGCGTACACGATAAGCGGGACTATCATTTTCTTCACGTTCAAATGCTTGCGATAACGCAAAACCATCATCAGCGTCAGCATCAGGCTCACGCACCCGGCAATCCCCGCCGCGCGGCTCATGGGAAAGTACATCGGCAGCGACAGCATCATCAGTATGCCCAGCCCGAACCCGCACACGCCCTGCGAAAGCCCGGCCAGCACCGCCATAACACTTATGAACACATATTTCATGGGTTTTATCTCTTTTCTTATTTACAGCTCCCAGCAATCGTAAAGGCTCTTTGTTATGCGCGCCGAGGCTTCTTTGAGCGCGGGGAGATATTTCAAAAGCTTTGCGGGGTTGGATACGCCGATAAGCCCGCTGAACGAAAGCGAGGCGATTATAGTCCCCTCTTTGTCGCGCACCGGCACGGCGATACAGCTTCCGTTTATGCTCGATTCCTGAAAATCAATCGCGTATCCGTTCTCGGCGGTTCTTTTAAGCTCGGCCAAATACTCGTCCGGGTCTGTTATCGTGAATGGGGTGAGCGCTTCCATGCGGTGGGTGCTGATAAGCTGATCTATAAGCGAATCGGGCAGCTCGCAAAGAAGAATCTTGCCGCCGCCGCAAGCGTAGTAGGGGAGCGCGGAGTGAAGCGGCGGAACGTAGTTTATTATACTCTTCGTCAAGGACTGTTGCAATATCACGCAGTCCGCTCCGCTGCGAACGATGAGGTTCATGGCAAGGCCGTGGTGCGCGGTGCAATCTTCCATTATGAACTTGGCCGCATCACCCAAGGCCATATAAAAATTGTTTTTCTCCGTCACAAAGCTGAGCTTGTGGCCGGGAATATAGCGGTCATCGTCCATTTGGTAAACCCAGCCTGTTTTCTCCAAGGTTTTGAGAATGCGAAACGAGGTGGAGGGGTTCAGCTCGCACTGCTTGGCAACAGCGTTTACGCCCATGGGCGTTTTGCTCGTGCGCAAAAGGTCGAGAACCCCCATTGCGCTTTCAAGCATTTTTATGGTTTCGGCTTTTTGCGCCTTTTCTCCGGCCATGTTCTCGTCTCCTGTTCGTTTCATTAATATCGTAATGATTATTCCCAAGTATATTACGCCGATTGAGCAAATTTGTCAACTTTTAGAGCGGGAAAAGAGACTAAAACAAAAAAATCCAAGGACGGTGATTTTCCACAAAAACAAAGGCCGAATTTTAGCGAACTATACAAAAACGAATTTTTTGTGCAAAAAGCCGTTGACAGGGGCAAAATTGAGCGTTAATATAATTTCGGAATGTGTATTCCGAATAATGATTTATTAAGGAGTCCTGATTATGGCAAGGCAGAAGCTTGAAGGAATTTATATTCCCGTAATAACCCCGTTTAACAAGGATGAGAGCATCAATTTCAGCGCGATTAAGGAAATCGCAAAGTTCTTGGCCGACAACGGCGTTACCGGCATTATCCCCTCCGGTTCCACCGGCGAGATGATAGCGCTGGAAAAAGACGAGATGATAGCGGTCAACAAGGCTTACATCGAAGCCGGTCACGAGTACGGCATCAAGGTCGTCGCTTCCACCGGTGCTTACCGCACCAAGGATGTGGTTGAGATGTCCAAGGCCGCCGAGGCTGACGGCGCAGAGGGCATTATGGCCGTTACCCCGTGGTACATGGGGCCGAACAAGGCAGAGCTTTATGACCACTATAAGACTATCCACAACGCAATTGATATCCCCGTTATGATGTATCATAACCCGTATTACTCCACCGTTCTGCTCGATGACCGCTTTATTGCCAAGCTCTACAACGAGGGCTGCATAGACGCGATTAAGGAGCGTCAGGCAGATGTGTTCCGTCAGCAGAATCTTCGCCGCCTCACCGATGAAAACTTCAACATCTTCTACGGTTACGATGTGTGCGCGGTTGAAACCATGTCCTGCTGGTCGGACGGCTGGGTCGTCGGCACGGGCAACCTCTTCCCGAAAGAGAACTCCACCGTTTACAATCTCGCCAAGGCCAAAAAGACCGCCGAGGCAATGAAGGCTCAGGAAGAGCTTGTATGGCCGTACCTGCCCCTCTTCACCGAGGCCGATTCCAACGGCGATGTGCTTTGGCTTCAGATCATCAAGGAAGGCTTGAAGCTGCGCGGCGTAGATGCCGGTTACTGCCGCAAGCCCGTTATCTCCGAGCTTCCCGAAGAGGACATTGTTCGCCTCAAGAATGTCCTCAAGCACTACGGCTACCTCGCCTGAGCGGATTCTTTTCCGCACAGCATCGTGAGCTTTTCTTGAAATACTTTAGTATGTCTGCGAAAAGCGCACTTCCCTGTGCAAAAAATCTTCTCGCTCGGCGGAATCTTTTCCGCGCGGCATAGTGCACAAAAATAACAATCGGCGAAAATGCCGATGGCATATGCCATCGTTCTTTACTGGGGTAAAGAACACACAAACTTTGAACAGCAGGAACTCTTTTTCATAATCCCATTCTCCTCATTTGCCCCGAAAGGCCGCAAGGCCGCGGGGTGAATGCGGGGGACGCGTTTTCGTAAAGGAGAACAAAATGAACGAAAGAGAATTTGATGTAATAGTTGCAGGCGGCGGAACGGCCGGTTGCATTGCCGGTCTTGCCGCGGCAAGAAACGGCGCAAAAACGCTCATTGTCGAGAAAAACCGCTGCCTCGGCGGCCAATTCACCTCCGGTATGCAGGGGGCATGGGTAGGCTTCAGCGATAAGCTCAAGCGCTGTGTCGGCGGCATGACATGGGAGCTTAGAAACATCCTCAACGATATGGGCGCTATAGTCGATAAAGACCCTGATAAGGATGTATGCTATCTTTACGACACCGAGGTTGCCAAGGTCGTGCTGGACGAGCTGGCGGCCAAGGAAGAAAACCTCACCACTTGGCTCAATACGCAGATAATCGACGTTTTGCAGGACGGCGACACCGTCACCGGGCTTACCGTCGTTTCCGAAATGCAGATTGTCGAAGTACACGGCAAAATAGTTATCGACTGCACGGGCGATGCAGCCGTGTGCGCAAAGGCGGGGGCAACATATGAAATCCGCGACGATAAGGACATTCAGCCCATGACGCTCATCGGCAAAATGGCCGGAGTTGATATGGAGCGCGTGGCGAAGTACTACGAGGAAAACCCGCCCATAGAGGACACCATGATGCCGCCCGCGTGGCATGATTTCAAAAGCTTCCCCGGCCAAATGCACTTCGGCTTGAAGGATGAGCTTAAAAACGTGGATTTGCCCGAGGACAAGGAATATCTGCGCCACTGGCTCGGCATATTCACCTCTACCCCCAACCCCGGCGAGATGACTATAAACTGCTCGGGCGCGCTGGAGGCAAACAGCACTATCGGCCTTGAAACGAGAACCGCACAGGAAAACTTCTCGCAAAAGTGCCTTTATGATGTGGCTTGGGCGATGAAAAACTACATCCCCGGCTTTGAAAACTCCTACCTCACCGCCATTGCGGCCATGCTCGGCATTCGCGAGAGCCGCCGCGTGATTTGCGATTACGAGGTAAAATTCCAAGACTTCCTTGACGCAAAGGACTTCCCCGACAGCATAGGGCGCGGCGCAATGCCCGCAGGCTTCCACACGCCGGAGGGCGAAACCATGGTAGTTTACGACCTTGAGCCGGGCACAAGCATGACGATTCCCTACAGCTGCATGGTGGTTAAGGGCAAGGAAAACCTTTTGGTTGCGGGGCGCTGCGCCTCTTATGAAATAGAGGTTGCAAACTGCATCCGTTGTATGCCGCAGTGCATGGTTATGGGCGAAGCCGTCGGCACGGGCGCGGCCATGGCGATTAAGCAGGGTGTTACCGCGCGCAACGTGGATATGGCTGCACTGCAAGATAAGCTTCGCGAACAGGGCGGCATACTCTAAAAGTATTCAAGGGTAAAGCCGACGCGGCTTCGCTGCCCGTCGGCACAGTCCCCTGAAATATAATTAAAAACAAACTGAAAGGAAGACAACAATGAATCTTAAGAGAATCTTGGCGCTGTTGCTCGCAGTTCTCACGATGTTCTCCCTCGCGGCTTGCGGTTCGGAAGCTGCCCCGGCAGAGGAAGCCGCTCCCGCCGAAGCTCCCGCAGAGGAAGCAGCAGCACCCGAGGAAATCGACTACACCGGCGAAAAGCTTGTCATTTGGACTAACCTCACGGCTGACGCTCAGTACGAAGTGCTCAACAAGCAGTTCACCGAGCTTGCCGCCGAAATGGGCGTTGAAGTGGCGGTTGAAAAGGTTGCATTCAACGAAATGTATGAAAAGCTCGCCACTGCCGCATCCTCCGGCGATGTCCCCGACATAATGCACACCAACTTCGGCGGCACGGCGTATCTGTACGCAGCCGACAGCATTATGCCCCTTGACGATATAATAAACTCCATCGGCATTGACGACTTCTCCGATGCTTACATCACCGTCCTCACCGGCGCAGACGGCAGCATTTACGGTCTGCCCGACTGGGCAATGCACACTTCCGTGTGGTATCGCAAGGACATATTTGAGGAAAAGGGCTTGGCTGTCCCCACCAACTGGGAAGAGTTCATGGCCGTTGCCACCGAGCTTAACACTGCCGAGATCTCCGGCTTCCCCGTGCCTCTGGACGGCGTACAGGTTGCCGCGCAGACCCTTTATGAAATGATGTGCTCGGCGGGCGTGTTCTTCATGGATCCCGCCACGGGCGAATACTGCTTCGACACGCAGAAAGAAGAAGCCATCAAGGTCATTGACTACCTCGTTGAGCTTTACAAGAACGCCTCTCCCGCCGGTGCTCTCACTTGGAGCTGGGGCGACTATCGCAATGCCCTTGCCGTCACCGGCACTGCCGCAATGACCCTTGACATGGGCGCTGTCATCGGCAACGCTCAGGGCAACAACCCCGACATGGTTTCCAAGCTCGGCTGCTTCGACTTCCCCGGTGTTGACGGCAACAAGGTTGCCTCTTTCGGCTCGGGCTACTGCTTTGTCGCGAGCAAGCAGGAAGACGCTACCCGCAGCGCGCTTGTTTCCGACTTCCTTACCGCGCTTTACACTCCCGAGCGTGCCGCAGAGCGTGCTCTGTCCCGCCCGATGTTCGCATTCCCGTCCTACAAGCCCGCCTTTGATATTTACAAGGCCAGCGAAAAGGTTGCCGACTTCCAGACCGAGGTTGACTACATCCTCGATCAGTACGAGAACGGCACTTGGTACTGGTACGGCATGGAGAACGGCCTGAACGCAATGAGCGCTTATATTGAGTCCACCACCATATTCGGCGAGGCTCTGCAAGGCGCGTGCGACGGCACTTACACCTCTGAAGAGGCCTACGAGCTTATCAACGATGACCTCTCGGCCTTTGCCGCAACCATGTAATTGACCCTTGGCCTTGCACAGCGAGGCCGCGCGAAAGCTCGCCCGCCGATTTCGGCGGGCGAGCATTGAAAAAAAGACTATTCAGATTAGGAGAGAGACAAGATGGGCAAAGCAAATGCCGTTACAAAACGAAGATTGCTCGACAGCTACGAGAAAAGGCACAGGCTGATTGGCTTCGCCTTTGCTATCCCTGCCGTCATCTTTCTTCTGACCTTTGTTGTTTACCCCGTGGTATATAACATTTATCTCAGCTTTACCAACACCTCGCTTATCAAAAAGGACAGCAGCTTTGTTTGGCTTGATAACTATGTGAGGATGTTCGGCAACAAGCTTTTCAAAAAGTATTTTTGGAATACCTGCGTTTGGACTTTTTGGTCGGTGCTGGGTCAGCTTGTGCTCGGCCTCGGCATAGCGCTTTTGATATCGCGCCCGATGAAAGGCTCAACGGCGTTGAGAAGCTTTTTGCTTATCCCGTATGTCGTCCCCGCCGTCACGCTTGCCCTCGTGAGCAAGTGGATAATGAACTCCGACTACGGCATAATCAGCTATTGGCTGCAACAGGCGGGGCTTTTGGAAGCGCGGCAGTCGCTTTTGGCGATGCAGGGGCCGGCGATGTGGGTGGTTGTGATACTCAACATATGGCGCTCCTATCCGTTTCCGATGCTTATCTACTGGGCGGCGCTTAAAAGCATAGATAAGCAAATGTACGAAGCCGCCGAGGTTGACGGCGCGACAAAGCTTCAGGTTTTCACGCGCATCACCTTACCACAGCTTAAAAACACCACCATTGTCCTCATTGTGCTGCGCACGATTTGGACGGCCACGTATTACGACTTAATCTATATGGTTACGGGCGGCGGGCCGAGCGGCTCTACCACCACGTTGCCGATACTCATTTATCAAGCCTCGTTCGGCTCTTATCAGGTGGGCTATGCCGCGTCGATTTCGATGGTGCTGGGCGTTTTGATGCTGGTGTGCATTGTGTTCTACGTGTTCAAATCCGGCGTACTGGAAGACTAGGAAAGGACGATGGAGATTATGTTTAAAAGCGTAAAAAGATCAAAGCTTATAACAAGCATCGTTGTCACCGTGCTTGTCATCTTCCTTGTGGTGCTCGTGGGCTTTCCTCTCGCGTGGATGGCGTTAAGCTCGTTCAAGCCGGGGGTGGAGCTGTTCACGATCCCGCCGAAAATTTTCCCGCAAAATTGGTCGCTTGAATGGTACATACAGGCGTTCCAAAATGAAAATGTAATCCACTATTTTCTCAATAGCTTATATATAGCCACGATTGTCATGGTGATAGACATGATTGTCGGCACACTCACGGCCTACAGCCTTACCCGTTTTAACTTCACCGGGCGCAAGGTCATTCTTGTGAGCGTGCTTGCGGCGTACTGCGTGCCGCCTATCATGCTTATGCTGCCGCTTTACAGAATCATGAACACCCTCGGCCTCTCCGGCAGCCATGTCGGCGTTATCATCGGGCACCTTACGGTCACTCTGCCGTTTTCCGTTTGGCTCATGGTTTCGTTTTTCAAGAAGCTGCCGCGCGAGATAGACGAAGCGGCGCTCATGGACGGGGCAAACGAGTGGCAGGTTTTCGCGAAGATAGATTTTCCCCTGTGCGTTTCGGGCGTGCTGAGCACGGGCATAATGGCGTTTATCATGTCGTGGAATGAATTTCTGCTTTCAAGCGTGCTGACGAACAAGGAATCCATGAAAACCCTCACCGTGGGGCTTGCAAACTACATAAGCTCTACGCATATCGACTGGGGCATTATCATGGCGCTTGGCACGATTACCACAATTCCCGTTGTTATTCTCTTTGCCCTCGTGCAAAAATACTTTGTAGAGGGTATGACGGCGGGCGCGGTAAAGGGCTGACCTTACGGCAAACAACCTCCTGTAGATATAATATGCGCGTTCCCGCAAAAGCGGGGGCGCGCGCTTCTTTTTATATTGTAGAATTACAAATAATGTGCTAGAATAGCACACGAAAACGAGAATTACCGAGGAGATAACGCAATATGAACGATATAATCCTGCTCAAGCTCGGCGAAATAATCCTCAAAGGGCTTAACCGCAGATACTTTGAGCAAAAGCTCATGGCGAACATTCGCCGCCGCCTCGCCGGGATAGGCAAATTCCGCGTCTACTGCATTCAGTCCACGGTGTACGTGGAAGCGCAGGAGGATAACGCCGATATGGATGCCGCAGTGGAAGCGCTGACGAAGGTGTTCGGTATAGTGGCTATTGTGCGCGCGGCCGCCTGCGAAAAGGACAAGGACGCGATAACCGCACTTGCCAAGGAGTATCTGCGCGAGGATATGGAGCGGGCGAAGAGCTTCAAGGTTGAGTCCAAGCGCAGTGACAAGAGCTTCCCCATGACGAGCATTGAGCTTAGCCAATATGTCGGCGGGGAGCTGAGCGAGGCGTACCCCAATGTCACGGTGGATGTTCACGAGCCGGAGTTTATCGTCCACATCGAGGTGCGCGACCTCGCCGCCTACGTTCACGGCGCGCCCATACCGGGCGCGGGCGGAATGCCCGTGGGCTGTAACGGCACGGCGGTGTCGCTCCTCTCCGGCGGAATAGACAGCCCCGTTTCCAGCTACATGATAGCCCGCCGCGGCGTTCACCTTATCCCCGTTCACTTTTTCTCTTTCCCCTACACCTCGCAGCAGGCAAAGGAAAAGGTGCTGGATTTGGCGCAGCTTTTGACGGCGTATTGCGGCCATTTGACCGTGGAGATAGTGCCGTTTACGCACATTCAAGAGGCGATACGCGATAATTGCCCCGAGGAATACTTCACGCTTATAATGCGCCGGTTTATGATGCGCATTGCCGAGCGCATTGCGCTTGACAACAACGCCAAGGCGATAGTGACGGGGGAAAACCTCGGCCAAGTCGCAAGCCAAACTATGGAGGCCATGCGCTCCACTCAAGCCGTGATTGACCTTCCCGTGCTCCAGCCGCTTATAGGTATGGATAAGGAAGAAATCGTGCGCACTGCGCGCAAAATAGGCACGTTTGAGACCTCTATTTTGCCGTATGAGGATTGCTGCACCGTCTTTACCCCCAAGCACCCGCGCACCAAGCCCAAGCTTCGCGATGTGGAGCTTGCCGAGAGCGTGCTGGATATTGATGCCCTTGTGGAAGAGGCGCTGGCGGGGATAGAAAAGGTGGCGCTGGGATGAGCGGGAAGAGCTGCGACACGGAGATAATCTCCGTCGGGACGGAGCTTTTGCTCGGCCACGTGACGAATACGGACGCGCGCGATGTGTCCGAGGCGCTGTCCAAGATAGGCATAAACGTGCGCTATCACACCGTGGTGGGCGATAACCCGGAGCGGCTGCGCCAATGCGTGCGCACGGCGAAAGAGCGCGCGGACATAATCATCACAACCGGCGGCCTCGGCCCTACCTGCGATGATTTAACCAAGCTCATTACGGCGGAGGAGTTTAACCTGCCGCTTGTCGAGGATAAACGCGAGGTTGAGGGGCTGTATGATTACATCAAAAACAGCCGCCGCTTCACGAAAAATAACCTCTCCCAAGCCCTTTTGCCGGAGGGGTGCACCGTGTTTCACAACACCTGCGGCACAGCGCCCGGCTGCGCCTTTGAAAAGGACGGCAAAACGGTGGTTATGCTGCCCGGGCCGCCCAAGGAATGCTACGCCATGCTCACCCAAAGCGCGATACCGTACCTTAAAAAGCTTGCTGACGGGGAGATTGTTTCCCACTCGGTGCGCGTGTTCGGGATAGGGGAAAGCGCGGTGGACGATATGTTTGCCGAGGAAATGAACGCCATGACCAACCCCAGCATGGCACCCTACGCCAAGGAGTGCGACTGCCTTTTGCAGATAACCGCCAAGGCCGCGACCAAGGAAGAGGCCGAAGCGATGATAGCGCCCGTGCGCGAGCACGTGAAAGCGCGCTTGGGCGAGTACGTATACGGCGAGGACGTGGAAACCGTGGAAGAGAGCGTGATGCAGCTTTTGCACAGCACGCCCATGACCTTTGCCGCCGCCGAAAGCTGCACCGGCGGGGAGATTGCCAAGCGCTTTACGGACTTGCCGGGGGCAAGCGCCTTTTTCCTCGGCGGCATGGTGACTTACACGAACGAAGCTAAAGCCGCGCTCTTGGGCATTGACCCGGCGCTTATAGAGCGTAACGGCGCTGTGAGCGAAATTGTGGCGCGTGAAATGGCCGAGCGGGCGCGCGCCCGCTTGGGCGCTGACATCGGCCTCGGCTTGACGGGGCTTGCAGGCCCGGACGGGGACGGCATACACGAGGTGGGGACGGTGTTTGTCTCCATGGCGGTTGAGGGCAAAACCTATGTGCGCGAGCTGCACCTCGGCACGCATCGCACCCGTTCCTTTATCCGCCGCATGGCCGGAAACCATGCTTACGACATGATGCGCCGGTATTTGCAGGGGATAAACATAGAAATGAAATAAAAACAGTAGGGGAGTACCCCCGCCGTACACCGTGCGCCGTGATTTTTCGCGGCGCACGGCAATTTTTTGTTGACAAGTGCGGCTGTATGCTGTATATTAAACCTGTACTAAACGCGTTAACACAGTACACACGAATGGAAGTGATAATTTGATATCTATCAATTACCGCGATTCTCGTCCCATTTACGAACAGGTGCGGGACAATTTCAGAGACCTTATACTCTCCGGCGCACTGCCCACGGGCTACAAAATGCCCTCGGTGCGCGAGCTGGCCGCGACGCTTGCGATAAACCCCAACACCATTCAGCGCGCCTATCGCGAGCTTGAGGCGGCGGGGTACATTGCGTCCGTGCCGGGCAAGGGGAGCTTTGTCAGCCCCAGCGATGCCGCGGTGTTTAAGCGCCGCACGGAGCTGTGCGAGGAGCTTTGCGCCGTAGCCGATGAGCTGCGAGCGCTGGGCGTGACGGAAGAGGAGCTTGTGAAAACGATAAAAGGAGGCAGGAAGAAATGATAGAGGTGAAAAAGCTTGTCAAGAGCTTTGACGGCTTCCGTGCGCTTGACGGGCTTGATATAAACGTGCCTCGCGGCGCGGTTTACGGCCTTGTCGGGCCGAACGGCGCGGGAAAGTCCACGGTTATCCGCCACATGGCGGGTATATACCGGCAGGACGAGGGCGAAGTGCTGATAGACGGCGAGCCGGTGTTTGAAAACCCGGCGGTCAAGGCGCGAATCGCCTACATCCCGGATGAGATTTCTTACTTCATGCAAGACACTATCGCCGATATGCGCGATTTTTACCGCAGTATATACCCGCGCTTTTCCCAAGAGCGCTATGAAAAGCTGCGCTCGGCGTTTGAGCTGGAAGAAAAGCGCCCCATGCGCAAGCTGAGCAAGGGAATGCAAAAGCAGGCGGCGTTTTGGCTGGCGCTGTCGCTGTGCCCGGAGATAGTCATCCTTGATGAGCCTGTGGACGGGCTTGACCCCGTAATGCGCCGCCAGGTGTGGGGGCTTTTGATGAGCGAGGTTGCCGAAAACGGCACGACCGTGGTAGTCTCGTCCCACAACCTGCGCGAGCTTGAGGATGTGTGCGACCATGTGGGCATAGTCAACCACGGCAGGATGATAACCGAGCGCTCGTTGAGCGAATTGCAGGATAACATCGTCAAGGTTCAGCTTGCCCTGCCCGACGGCGGCAAGCTCCCGGACGGGCTGGAGCTTCTGCACTCTTCCGCCACGGGGCGCTTGCAACAGCTCATTTTGCGCGGCGGCACGGAAGAGCTGACGAACATACTTGCCACGGCGCAGCCGCTTTTCATGGACTTTGTGCCGCTTACCTTGGAGGAAATATTCATTTACGAGCTGGGAGGTGCCGACAGTGAAGCAAAAGACATCATTCTTTAATTGGGGCTTGAGCCGCAACATACTAAAGCGCACGTGGGTGCTTTGGGTGGCGTACCTTGCGCTCATGCTCAGCGTCACCTTGGGCAGTCTCCCCAAGGTCAGAACGAAGGATATAATAGTCCTTTTTGATTACACCGTGGGCTATAACTTCTCCGTGATGAACCTCGGCATTTCCGCCGCGCAGATAAACGTTTTTGCAGGCGTGGCGGCGGCAATGGCGGTGTATTCGTATATGTA
>CAYRPD010000005.1:14515-32406 GCA_964426095.1 uncultured Oscillospiraceae bacterium
AGATAAACGTTTTTGCAGGCGTGGCGGCGGCAATGGCGGTGTATTCGTATATGTACTCAAGCCGCACCTGCGGCATGATAAACGCGCTCCCCATTCGCCGCGAAACTGCGTTCATCACATCCTATCTCACGGGGCTTGGGATGCTTGTTATCACGGATTTGATATGCGTGATTTCCGTGTGGATTGCGGCGGCGCAGACGGGCTTTCTCTTCATGCAGAGCATTTGGACGCTCTTGGGCTATACGGTGCTCAGCGCCGTGGCGTTTTATTCGTTTGCAAGCTTCTGCGCGGTGCTGACAGGGAACGTGTTTGTGCTCCCGGCGGTGTACGTGGTGCTTGGCGTGACGGCGTATGTGGTTATCGCGTCCGTGGGCGAGCTTTTGTCGGATATCGTCTACGGCATGGACAGCGATTATTTATATAACGGCAACACGGACATTGTCTACTGGCTCTCGCCGATAATTTATATTTTGTATACAAGGCTCGATATCAACCGCATTACCGTCTTTAACGACAAGGGCGAGGCGCAATACACCGGGGAGTTTGAGATTACCGGCCTCGGCACGCTGGGCGCATACTGCGCAATAGGGCTTGCGTTGTTTGTGTGCGCCGTGCTTATCTACCGCCGCCGCGATATGGAACGCGCGGGGGATGTGGTGGCCGTGCCGATATTGATGCCGGTGTTCAAATACTGCATGACCTTCGGCGCGGCGGTTGTGTGCGCGCTGGTGGTTTACCACAATGTGCTTACCGATGTTCCCCCCGGCCTCATCACCGCCCTTGTCATTGCGGCGCTTCTTATCCTCGGCGCGGCGATAGGCTATTACGCGGCCGAAATGCTCATGCAGAAAACGCTGAAGGTGTTCAAGACTAAATGCACGGGGCTTATAATCTCGTGCGCGCTGCTCGCGGCGTTTGCGCTCGCGGCGGAGTTTGACGCTGTCGGCTTTGAAGCCTACGTGCCCGCAAGCGAGGATGTTGTAAAGGCGGAAGTTGCCCTGGGCGGCTATGATACGGTGTTTGAAGAGGGGGAAAACCTCGCCGCGATAACAAAGCTGCATGAAAGCATAGTTGCCGAAAAGGACATAAACGAAGCAGCTGACTATCGCCGCTACGTTGACCTTACCTACACCCTCTCCGACGGCAGCACCGTTCGCCGCGCGTATAAGATTTCCGATGATAACGCGCAGAAGTTAGACGCAAGCTCCGGCATCACTAAGGCGGAAGCGCTTTTGGCAACGCGGGAAGCCAAGGACTATTACCTCGCCTTTGACGGGAAAGACTACGAAGTGAGCGCGGTCACGGTGGATTCTTCAAGCTTGGATGGGTACGTGGTTTACCCCGGCGAAAACGGCGGGGACAGCAAATATGACAGTATGGCGCTTGACCTTACGCCCGCACAGGCGGTGGAGCTTTATGAGTGCATAGTGCTTGATTCAAAGGACAGCTCTCTCGGCGCACGCTGGCTTATAACTGATGAAGAGTTTTATAATACGGTTTCCAATGTAAGCTTCTATCTCCAGCTCAAGCGGCAGATGAATGAAGAGAATGGATATCCCTATTATCCGTATCTCTCGATTGAAATTACGCTGGATGCCGCGCGCACGCTGGCGTGGCTTGCGGAGAATACCGACTTTGAGCCTGTGAGCCTTGCCGAAGCCGACCCCGAAACCGCAGAGGAAACCTTGCAGGATTTGAAAGCGGTGCAGACGCACTCGCGCAAAAGCGCTGTCGGCATAATCGGCGGGGCGGACGGCCCGACTGCGATATACGTGGCGCATTAAGACGCTGAAAAGCAAATAATAAGGATTACGCGGCCTGAAAAAAGCTTTCAGGCCGCGTTTACAAAATGTATACGGGTGTTTATAAATTCTTGGGTTTTTGTTCATTACAATGTCATAAATGTGCTGTATATTAAGCGCGTAAACAAAAAAGAGGCACTCAAAGCAAGCTTTTGCCTCTGAATGTTAATAAGAAGGAAGTAATCAGTTATGTACGAGCCTGAAATGAAAAATGAAAATAATGAACGGCTCAACGAAAGCCGCCCGCAAAGCCCCAACGCGGCTGACGCGAACGCTTCCTCTGCCGCCTTTACCGGCGATACCGACAGAGTGAACGGCGAATACCACTATAAAAACGGCTACACGCAGAAGATTTATTCCGACGCGCATTATACTCCTGCCGGGGAGAACACCGTTCCTCCCAGATACTATACGCCCCCCGAAAAGCCCGTGCGCGAGCCGAAACCGAAAAAGAACGGCGGCGCGGTGAAGATAATCGCCCTCTGCCTTGTGTGCGCGCTTCTCGGCTCTCTCGGCGGCGCGGCGATAATGAGCGGGGTGTTTTCCCCGAAGCTCAACGCCCTTACTCAGCGCGTTGAAGAGCTTGAAAAGGAAGAATCCGTGCTTACCACTGCAACTGCCCCTGCCGCGTCCGGCACATCCGGCGCAGCGCTCGCTTCCGGCGCGCTCAACCCCTCCAGCATTTATGAGCTTGCCTGCAAGCAGGTTGTGGGTATCTCCTCCGAGATTACTTACACCAACTTCTTCGGCATGAACTCCACTTCCGCTGTCAGCGGCTCGGGCTTCATTCTCACGGCGGACGGTTATGTCCTCACGAACTTCCACGTTATCCAAACTCCGATGAAGAGCGGCGCTGATATAAACGTCATTCTCCATGACGGCACGAAGTACACCGCTTCCGTTGTCGGCTACGAGCAGGAAAACGATGTGGCCGTGTTGAAAATCGAGGGGGAGAATCTCCCGCACGTCACTATAGGCGACAGCGATGAGCTTAAAGTGGGCGATGAGGTGTACGCCGTCGGCAACCCCTTGGGCGAGCTGGAATTTTCCATGACAACGGGGCACGTTTCCGCCAAGGATAGATTAATTTCCACGGAGTCTAACTCCGAAGCCATAAATATGTTCCAGTTTGACGCGGCTGTCAACTCCGGCAACTCCGGCGGCCCCGTGTTCAACGCAAACGGCGAAGTTGTGGGCGTGGTTACGGCCAAGTACAGCTCCAGCGGTGTTGAGGGTCTGAGCTTCGCAATCCCGATTAATGACGCGGCGAAGATCGCAAATGACCTCATCACCAAGGGCTATGTTACGGGCAAGGCCTATATGGGCGTTTCCCTGCGCACGGACTATAACTCCATGTACGCTAATTACTACGGCTGGCCGGTCGGCGCTATGGTCGCCGAGGTCACTGCGGGCAGCTGTGCCGAAAAGGCCGGGATTCAAACCGGCGATATAATCACCATGGTCGGCGATAAGGACATTGAAAGCACAAACGATCTCAAGTCCGCCGTGCGCTGCTTCTCTGCGGGCGATACGGCCGAGCTGACACTCTACCGCGCGGGCGAGAGCGTGACCCTCTCCATAACCTTTGACGAGGCGAAGCCCGAATAATCAAGGCTTTTACCCCCGCGAACAATTAATTTGCTACTTTTCTACTCCTAACCTCTCTTTTCTCCCAAACAACGAAGGGCTGTAGTCTGATGAATCAGACACAGCCCTTTGTTGCTTTTTCTGCCGGGCATATTTTCGCTCATACTTCGTTAAACCCCTTACTCGGCGCGCTTTTTGCGGCAAAATGCATAAATTATCAGAGTTTTTGCAATTTGTACTTGATTTTTCGGCGATATACTGTAAAATATTCTTGCAATATTATCAGCTTCCGAGTGAAGCATAATAACAAAAGGAGATTAAAAAATGACTTACGAGATGGACGTTGCCGGCTTGAAACGCGAGCTGCCGATATGCAAGGTTACGGATGACCTTTACATCGGCGCGTTTGTAATGTTCGGCGATGTGGAACTGACGGTTCACTGCGCCGCAGAGCTTTTGAAGCTCGCCCCGGAGTATGACTACATAATCGCTCCCGAGGCAAAGGCAATTCCTCTTCTGTATGAAATGGCGCGTCAGAGCGGCGCGAACAAGTATTTTGTCGCGCGCAAGGGCGCAAAGGCGTATATGCAGGGCGTGTTCTCCGTGGATGTGCGCTCTATCACAACCATGGGCGTGCAGCACCTTGTCATTGACACCGAGGATGCAAAGCTCATAAACGGCAAGCGTATGCTTCTCGTGGACGATGTTATTTCCACCGGCGAATCGCTCCACGCGTTGGAGGAGCTTGTTACCCGCTGCGGCGGTATAGTCGCCGGGCGCATGGCACCCCTTGCCGAGGGCGATGCCGCCGAGCGCGATGATATCATCTTCCTCAATAAGCTTCCTCTTTTCAATGCCGACGGCAGTGTGAAAGAGTAATCAGCGCTTTACAACAGCATAAAAAAGAGCATCGGGTTTGACCCGATGCTCTTTTGCGTTTCACTGTTACCCCTTAACGCCGCCGGAGGTGAGGCCGGAGGTGAGGTGCTTTTCAATGCACATGAAGAGGATGACAACGGGGATGGTCGCCAACAGGGACGCGGCGAAGAGATATTGCCACTCTATCATGTTAAAGGACGAGAACTGCGTGATACCCACTGTGATGGGGCGGTTTGCCGTGGTGGAGATGAGCACGGTGGAAATGGTGTACTCGTTCCATGCGTTTATGAAAACGAAGATAAGCGTGGTCACAATGCCTGGCGCGGCCATGGGAATGAGCACATGGATGAGCGAGCCGAGCGTGGTGCAGCCGTCTATCCTCGCGGCCTGTTCCATTTCGGGGGAAATGGAGACGAATGTGCCGCGCAAAAGCCAAATCGCAAACGCTTGGTTAAAGGCCGCGTTTATCAGCATAAGGCCGACAATGGAGTCATTGAGCTTCAAAGAGCTCATAAGTTGGGCAATGCCGATTAGCAAAACCACGGGGGAGAACATTTGGCTCATGATGACAAAGCCGAGGAAAATGTTCTTGCCCTTGAAGTTCATACGAGCCATGGCGTATGCAGCCGGAATGCCGCAGAGGAGCGCAATGCCCGTTGCGCCGCCCGCGATGAGCAGGGAATTTAAGAGGAAGCGGGGCACGCCGCGCTTCATAATGTGCGTAAGGTTGGAGAAAAGCCACTCCGTGGGGAAGATATGCTGGAAATACATATCGTTAGTTTCGGCGTTGGAGCGGAATGCGGACACCACCATGACATAGTACGGGTAAAGGATGATGACGCATACCACGATTACAAACGCGTACAGCAGCCCGCGTAAAAGCGTGGGCTGAACCGTGCCGTGGCGCAGCTGCACCGCGCCCAAAAGCATAAGGAACATACACGCCAGTGCCAGCCACACGGCAGGGGTCGCTTCAAAGGTGAGCGCTTTGAGCGCCGAAGCAATATTGTCGCCCGCGAGAGAATCAAAGAGAAAACGGTCAAGCGTAGCATACAGCGCGTCCTTGCCCTCTTCGGCAATGCCGGAGGAGTAGAGCGTTATCCGGCGGGAGAGGGTGTAGGTGTTCATCATCATGAATACCGGCACGCACAGCATAGCCAGCAGCGCCGAAACCTCGCCCGCTGTGCGCATACTGCGCTCGCGGGAATAAAGCTCGCGCTGGGGCGTTTCCAAGCTCCACGCACTGCCGAGCACGGAGCACGCCGCCGACATTGCAAGAAGCAAGAGCATCAGCATAATGACCCAAGAGGAGCTTATACCCGCCGAAACAAAGTCCAGCGCGCTCTTGGTGAAGGACTGGTTGAGCGTGAAGCTCACCATGCTGGTGGTTTCGCCCTTGGAGTTTGTGCGCTCGATTACCTCTTCTTTAAGCTCCACTTCGAGGCCGTCCGCGCGGTAGCTTTCCGCCACGGCGTTCACTTCCGCCAAAACCTCGTTATACTTTTCATCGCCCACAAAGGTGTTGGACGATTTCTTGGTGTAAACGGCGGAGTTCATGTTGTACGCGGGCAGGCACAGCAGAATAAGCGCCGCCGCGAACGAGAGGATAACGAGCCAAAGGGCAATGCGATTGGTCTTTTTAAGAGAGGATTTCATTTATTCTTCCTCCTTTTTCATAACGCCCACCATGTAGATACCCGCGCATATGCACAGTATCAAGAACCCTATCACGGATAGAGCCGTTGCCGGGCCTTTTTTCCTGTCGTAGAAGTTGAGCATATATAGGTACGTTACAAGCGTGTCCGTCTGGTTTGCGGGCGCGCCCTTGGTCATGGTGAAGATGATGGGGAAAGAGTTGAAAACGTAGATGATATTAAGCACGGTGGAAACCGTGAGCGAGGGCTTTACAAGGGGAATGGTGATGTTGAAAAGCTTGTCCCAAAAGCTTGCCCCGTCAATGTCCGCCGCTTCGTAGAGCGAAGTATCTATAGACTGCAAGCCCGACAGCACGCAGAACGTGACAAACGGGATAGTCACGAAGATACCTACCCAGCACTCCCACATAAACTCAATTTGGAACGAGGAGCGCCAGTTAATGGCCTCTTTGATAATGCCGAGGTTGAGGAGAATGTTGTTGAGGTTGCCGTATTCGTACTTGATTATGTAGTTCCAAACCGAGGCTTGGATAACAAGCGAGGTCGCCCACGGGAAAACGACTATCGCGCGCGCGATTTTTCTCCCGCGAAACTCCTGATTGAGCACCATCGCGATGATAAAGCCAAAAATCGTGGAAAGCCCCACAACGGCCACAACCCACACGGCGGTGTTTTTCATAACCACCTTGAACGCGGGCAGCGTCACGGCATCTTTAAAGTTTTGAAGCCCTATAAACCCGCCCACAACGCCGGATTTGGAAATCTCGCTGAATGAGAGCTTAAAGACGATGAGTATCGGGTAGACAAGGAAAATCGCCATGAGAATAATGCTCGGCAGAAGCCATACATACGGCTCTACCTTTTTGCCAAGTCTGTTGTTCACTCCTCAACCTTCTTTCTGTAGAATATTTATAGTCGATTTAAAAAATTATATCCTTTTTCAAGCGCTGCCCGGAGAATACGCGCACAGCGCTTGAAAAAGAACAAGGGGGCGGGCTTTGACCCGCCCCCTTGAGTGCTGTTTTATCAGATTAGGTTATTGCTTTCTCAGCCGACAAGAGAGGCCTGGAGAGCGTCAAGCTCTGCGCGGACATCTGCACCGGTGAGAGCGTTCTGCTCGGCAGCGATGACACCCTGCTTAACCTGATCCCACTCGCCCTTTGCGGTCGGGTAGAACTGGCAGGAGTTAAGAACGTCAAGCCATGCGGAGAAGGAAGGATCGGACTCGACAAGAGCGCCGACAGCGGAGTTAACAGCGGGGAGGAAGCCTTCCATGCTGACCCAGCCGACATAGTTTTCGGGGTTGTAGAAGAAGGTGAGGAACTTGCCGATAGCCTCGTTACGGGCGGCCTGATCGGGAGCGGACTCATCCTTGAACGCCATTACGCGGTCCATAACACCGACAGAGGAGCTGGAATTGCCTTCGTTTGCGGGGATAGCGGCAGTGGCCATGTTGACCGTGGTGCCCTTATCGGCGCAGTAGGTGGGCATGGAGTTGGGGGCAATGCACATTGCGAGCTTGCCGGCTGCGAACATATCCTGGAGATCGTAACGGGTCTGAGTTTCGGGGTTGGGGTTGGTGTAGCCGTTGTTTACAAGGCCGATTGCGTACTCGATAGCTTCAACGTTTGCATCGGAGTTGATGGCCCAGTTGCCGTCGGCATCGACAAAGCCGCCGCCGTTTGCCCAAGTGTAGTAAGCAAATGCTGCCTGGCCTTCGTCGGTGGTCATGTCAATACCCCAGGGGTACACTTCGCCGCCGTAGAAGTCAAGAATGGTCTGGCTGGCATCTTCAAGCTCTGCCCAAGTGGTGGGAACGGCAATGCCCATTTCCTCAAACATATCTACGTTGTAGTAAAGGGCACGGGCGGAAGCGAGGTCGGGAACGGCCCAGCATACGCCGTCAATAACGGACTGGTCAATGAAAGAGGGGAAGAAGTCTGCAAACAGCTCGTCCGGGCAGTACTCGGAAACGGGCATCAGCAGGCCGTCATTTGCGTAGTTTGCGAAAACGTCAATGTTGAGAATGTCAGGGGCTTGGCCGCTGGCAATACGGGTGTCAACAACGGTGTAAACATCGTTCCAGGAAACAACCTCAAGGTTGAGCTTCACGCCGGGGTTCTCGGACTCGAACTTATCGACAAAGTTCGTGCCGTTCATGCCGGTGCCGAGGAACCAATCCTGGGTGTTGTTGCCGTACTGGCAGATGATAACGTCAAGCGTGATTTCATCGGCGGCAGCGGCTTCTTCTGCTGCGGGGGCTTCGGCGGCAGCGGGAGCTTCCTCTGCCGGGGCTGCGCTCTGGCCGCAGGCGCACAGTGCGAACACCATGACGAGAGCCATAAGCAGGGCAAGAATCTTCTTCATTGTTTGGTCTCCTTTTAATTTGATTTTGATAAAGCATTTCTGCCTTGTTCACGGGTTTTCGGGGGTTGGGGCAGAATAATCATTTTCACCAAATTGATTATTTTACCCACCCGATATACTTATTATACTTGTTTGTTTTTGCTAAGTATATAAAAAATTATACAGAAATAAGTAAAATCTTTCGCAAAGCACGCTATTTTACTTTTCAAAGGCGGCGGTTTCGCCGTTTGCGGTGTGCTTTCGGTACTGCGACGGGGTCACGCCGACGGTCTTTTTGAAAATCTTCGTGAAGTAGTTATAATCGGAAAAGCCGACGCGCTCGGCAATCTCGGCCACGGATAAGCGCCGGTCATAAAGGAGTATCTTCGCCTCTTCCACGCGCCGGGCGGACGTGAGCTTTGTAATGCTGCCGTCCCCGCTTATTTTCTTTGCCAGGGCGCAAAGCTTCGTCGTGCCGATGTGCAAATCCTCGCTCATTTTCTTCAAGGAGAGCTTTTCCATGTAGTGCTTGTCGATGTATTCCTCCAAGCGCTGCTCATCGCTCAGCTCGGTCGAGCGGATAATGCGCTCAAGCTGTATGTATGAGGTAAGGGCAATGAGCACATCCTCATACGCCCGCCGCCGCTGCTCGGATAAGCACTGCAAGCGCCAAAAGCAGTCGCGCAGCTCCATAATGTCCCCATCGTACCAGGAGAGTGTGGAAAGCGTGGTGTGCCACTGCTCGCGGTAGGGCGTATCGTCCAAAAGCTGGCCGAACGCGAGAAAGGCCACAGGCTCGCCGCTGTCGAAAATGGGGATAATCACTTCCCACAGCCCCGCGTGACAGCGATAGCGGTAGGGCTTGCGCGTCTCGGCGCAGCGGCGCACGCTCTCTCGGTCGCATTTTAAGCAGCGTTCATGCCCGGCGGGAGAAGCGTTCATCACGCGGCAAAAGTCCGCATGGTTGCCGAAAAGCTGAATATCCACGCCGTTTTTGTCGTAAATATTCGTCTGTATCCCCGCGACAAGGTATAGGTTCGTCAAAAGCCGTTTGAGCTTGTCGCTGTTTATAAATACGTTCATGCCCTTTGCGCTGTCCATGCTTTGCCCTCCCGAAATTTATTTTTGCCGGGGGTGAAAATCAGCGGTTTTCCGCGCGCGCACGGAGCGCCACGGCGTTCATCTCGTCCCAGTGCGCTTCCATGTCCTGCACGAGCTTGAGCTGTGTGCGGCAGCGGTCAAGGTTGTGGCCGGGGCGGTGCACGGCGAAGTAGACATCGCCGCTTAAATAGTCCGTCAAAAAGCGCGCGCCGCATTCAAGCGTCATGAGCTTTGCGCCGAGCGGCAGGCTTTTGACCTCGTTATCCGTCATATCCGGGCATACGCTCATAAAGCCGCGCGTAAACGTCTCATAAAGCCCCATGTCGAGCGTGACGCGGGATAAATCCTGCTCGTCCTCTGCGCCCGTGGACGCGCCGAAGCGTATCGAATCGCCGAAGTCATAGGCCATGAGACCGGGCATAACCGTGTCAAGGTCAATGACGCAAAGGGGCTTGCGCGTCTTTTCATCGAGCATTACGTTATTAAGCTTCGTGTCGTTGTGCGTCACGCGCAAAGGAAGCTCGCCGCGCGCGAGCATATCCGTTAGGGCGCAAGCGTCCTTTTTCCGCGCGAGGTATTCGCGGATTTCATACTCGCAGGAAGCGGCGCGTCCGCAAGCATCCTTTTCCACGGCCTCGCGCAGTGCGGCAAAGCGCGTGGGGGTGTTGTGGAAGTTGGGTATAGTCTCGCACAGGGTTTGCGCCGGGAAGTCGGCCAGCTGCTGCTGGAATGCGCCGAAGGCTACCGCGCTTTGATAGAAATCCTCCGCGCTCTCCGGCTGCTGTAGGCATAGGCTGCCCTCTACAAAGTCGTACATACGCCAGTTTTCGCCGTTGGGGTCGGTGTAATAGTCCGCGCCGTCCAATGTGGGGACAAGGTGCAGGCAACCGCGCGGGTCACTCTGCTTTGCGCCGATATGGCGCGTTACGGCGGCGATGTTGCGCATAAGCCCCGCCGCATCGGCGAACACGCGGCTGTTTATCCCTTGCAGGATATAGCGCCGCCCGCTTTCGGTGACAACAAGATAGGTGGAGTTGATATGGCCGAAGCCGTAAGGCTCGCAGGAAACAAGGGCGCTGTCAAGCCTGAATTGTTCTTTTGCAAACTTGGGGTCGAGCATAATGCCAGCCTCCTGATATGTTTATAATATGATTACATTGTATATAACACTTTCATAAATTGCAAGAGAGAAGCCGATGAAAATGCGTAAAATCTTTCGTTTTTCTTCAAAATATACGCCGCGCGGGCAAACCTCAAGGGCAAAATGAACAACGCGCGGCATGAAGCCGCGCGTTGAGGAAAGGTTAAATTGTCTTATTATTCTTTTGCGGGGGCTTTTTTGCCGATGAGGGTGTAGATGAAGAACACAGCCAGCACGCCGAACGCGATTACATAGTGCATACCGTTCGTGAGCGGGAAGAAGTCGGAAAGCTGACCTGCGAGCACCAGCGTCATCGCCAGCGGCACGAGGAAGCGGATAGACACGCGGTAGAAGATATCAAAGAACTTGTTCTTCGTGCCGGAGTGGATTTCTTCGAGCATATAATCGGGTTTAAGCTCCCAGCCTATCATAAGCGCCATGAGCATTGCGCCAATCGGCATCATAATACCCTCGGAGATGCAGTCAAGGAAGTCGAGCCAGTCGGCGTTCCAAGTGCCCGCCACAACGCTGTCCTTGAGCGGCAGCCAAATCGGGTTCGTGCCGAGACCGTCGAGCGCCACGATGAGCGCTTCAACCAGCATTACGCAGGAGACGGCAATGGTGATCTTTTTGCGGTCGGCGCTCTTGCCGAGGGCGGTGCGCTTATCAATGAAGTACGCCGCAACAACTTCCATAAGGGAGATGGCGGAGGAAACGGCCGCGATTATAACGAGCAGATAGAAGATAACGCCGAAGAGCGGGCCGGTGGGACCCATGTTGGAGAAAACGTCCTGCAAGGTGACAAACAGGAGCTTTGGGCCGCCGAGTGCAATGTCAGCCGGGGCAACGCCGCTGTTAATGCCGTTTGCAACGGCGGCGGGCAGCACGGCCAAGGCCGCCATGAACGCAGCCAGCGTATCGGAAAAGACGATGATAACGGAGTTTTTGACGAGGTTTTCTTTCTTGCTGAGGTAAGAGCCGTAGGTGACCATAGCGCCCATTGCAAGGGAGAGGGAGAAGAACATCTGCCCGCCCGCAATGCCGAGCACGGAAATGAAGCTGGGGGATTCTTCGATGAAGCCGCCGTCAACCGCGTAACCGGGGACGAACATGAACTTCAAGCCCTCGGAAGCGTTGGGGAGACTGAGCGCGCGCACGATAACGACCAGAAGCATGATGTAAAGCGCCGGCATACCGACCTTGTTGAACTTTTCAATGCCGTCGCCGAGACCGCGCATAACGATGTACATACAATAGCCCAGGAACAGCGCCGTGAACACCGCGCACCCGAACTGGTTTTCAAGCATTGCGCCGAAGGTGTTGCTGCCGGCGATTGCGCCGCCGAAGAGATTGCTCAGGCCGAAGCCAAGCTCTGCAAGGTTAAGGCACATATACTGAATGCAGTAACCGCCGAGAACGGAGTAAAAGCCCATGATGAGCAGAGGGGAGAGCAGCCCAAGCCAGCCTATCCATTTATACTTTTGGCTGACCTTCTTATAAGCGCCGACAACGCCGGTGCCGGTTTTGCGCCCCAAGGCAAGCTCACTTGCCATAACGGCCATACCCACTATAAGGCCGAGGCAAAGATATACTATAAGGAAGGTAAAGCCGCCGCATTTACCCATCTTGTACGGGAAGCCCCAAATGTTGCCCAAACCGACAGCGGAACCGATGGCCGTCATAATAAAGCCGAGGTTGCTGCCAAAGGACGTGCGATTGTTTTCCATATTCATACCTCACTTTTCATAAATGCCCCGCCGATACCGCGCGCCGTGCGCGCCCTTTTATTCGGCGGCATTAACAATGTAGGCATAATTATAAACTTTTGCTTGCATTTTACGAAACTCTACATTATTATGTTTATGATGAGAAAATCTAATGGATGTTGGCAATCATAAGAAAGAGAAATAATTAACAAGCGCTTTAAATCCCTAAATTCCGCATTCCGCAAGGCTTTTTCGGCACTTTTGCCCGATCCCGTTCCTCGGCTTTCGGGGCAAAAAGGGCGGGGTACGGCATAAAGAAGCGTTAACGGCGTTAACATTGAGCTTTAATATCTTAACGTGTTCTTTGCACAAAAGATGAAAAATACCGTGGTTTTGTGTTTCATTTTTGCCCGTTTTTTCGCGAAAAAGGGGACGGGTGTGCATTGTTATTCACCAAGCTTAATATATATGAATAACAATGTCGGCGGCCTTAAAGGGGTTGCCCATGTCGGTTTTGCCAAGCTGATAATAACAATGTCGGCGGCCTGAAAGGCCGCCGACACCGGAGCGAATTACGGTATTTAAAGAGTGAATTATTATTTTTTACTGTAGGCTTTTTTGCCGATGAGCGTGTAAACAAAGAACACGAGGAGCGTACCGAATGCAATGCCGTACAGCACGCCGTCATTGACCTTGCCGAAGAAGTCCATCATCTGCCCGGCAAAGACCAGCGCCATCAGCGGCGCAACGAGCCACTTCATGCAAATGCGGTAGAACGTATCGAAAAACTTGGAGTTGTGGCCGGAGTGGATTTCGTCGAGCACGAAGTCGCACTTGATTTCCCATCCTATCATAAGCGCCATGAGCATTGCGCCCACGGGCATCGCAAGACCCTCAGACCACCAATCCATGAAGTCAAGCCAGCAGTCATTCCAAGTGTCCACGCCAAACCAGCTCTGGAACGGCACCCATACCCCGTTAGAGCCGAGACCGTCAACGGCCACCAAAAGCGCTTCGACCAGTATCGCGGCGGAAGCCCAAAGGACGATGTTCGTGCGATCCACGCTCTTGCCCTGTGCCGCGCGCTTATCTATAAAGTAGGCCGCGATAACTTCCATGAGGGAAATTGCCGAGGAGATAGCCGCGATGATGACGAGGAGATAGAAGATAACGCCGAAGAGCGGCCCTGTGGGACCCATGTTGGAGAATACGTCCTGCAACGTGACAAACAGGAGCTTCGGCCCGCCGAGGGAGATTTCATTCACGGGGATGCCGCTGTTAATGCCGTTTGCAACGGCGGCGGGGATAACCGCAAGCCCGGCCATGAGCGCCACGATAGTGTCGCACACAACGATGATGACGGAGTTTTTGACAAGATCCTCTTTCTTGTCGAGATACGAGCCGTAGGTAATCATCGCGCCCATTGCAAGCGACAGCGAGAAGAACATCTGCCCGCCCGCCGTGCCGAGCACGGAGATGAGATCGGGCGCTTTGTCAATAAACCCGCCCTCTACCGCGTAACCGGGCACGAACATGAACTTCAAGCCCTCCACGGCGTTCGGGAGCGTGAGCGAGCGGATGATGACAATGATGAGCATGATGAAGAGTGCAGGCATACCTACTTTATTAAACTTCTCAATGCCGCCGGAAATGCCGCCCTTGACGATTATCATGCAAAGGCCGAGGAACAAAAGCGTGAACAGCGCGCAGCCGAACTGATTGGTGAGCATAGCGCCGAAGGTGTTAGACCCCGTAATTGCGCTGCCGAAAAGGCCGCTCAAGCCGAAGCCAAGCTCTGCAAGGTTCAAGCTCATGTATTGCATACAATAGCCGCCGAGCACGGAATAAAAGCTCATTATGAGAAACGGCGCTATTATCCCAAGCCAGCCGACCCATTTATACTTTTGGCTCACGGCCTTATAAGCGCCGACAACGCCGGTGCCGGTTTTGCGCCCCAAGGCAAGCTCGCTTGCCATAACGGTCATACCGACTATAACGGCGAGAACAAGATACACAATCAAGAATGTGAACCCGCCGCTCTTGCCCATTTTATACGGGAAGCCCCAAATGTTGCCCAGACCCACGGCCGAGCCGACGGCGGCGAGAATGAAGCCGAGGTTGCTGCCCCATGAACCGCGTTTGTTTTCCATACTCATACCTCTCTTTACGAATATTTTACAGATTATCTTATAATCTTAACGGGATTATAACACTTGAGAGCCGGAATGCAAAACGCCACATTTTTATGTTTATCATTAGATATTGTAATATATAGCTTCCAATCATAAGAAAGTGAAATGATTAACAATTATGGACACTAAAAAAGTAGCGGCGCTGTTGACAGCGCTGGAAAAAGGCAGCCTTACGGCGGCGGCGGAAGCCATGGGTTACACCCAGTCGGGGCTGACGCACATGATGAACTCCCTTGAAGATGAGCTGGGCGTGAAAATCCTTGTGCGGAGCAAGGGCGGCGTGCGCCTGTCGCCCGCCGGGCGCGAGCTTATGCCGCTTATGACGGCGCTTGTGCGCGCCTCGGACGAGCTGGAGCGCGGCGTGGATAGGCTTGTGGAAAAGAGCAGATCCGTCCTTCGCTTGGGGGCATACGCGAGCGTATCTCGCCAGTGGCTGCCCGCCATACTCTCTGAGCTTCGGCGCATAAGCCCGGAGATAGATGTGCTCATCACCACCGGCAGTATGCAGGACGGGTATAACGCCGTGCGCAATGATGAGCTTGACTGCGCCATTGTCAGCTATCAGCCGTCCCTTTGCCAAGGCATGAACTGGGTTGACCTGCACGATGACCCCCTGCTTGCCATACTTCCTGCGGATGTGGAGCTTGTGGGCGGGGCGTTCCCGGTGGAGATGTTTGACGGGCGGGAGTTTTTGATGCCGTCCGACGGGCAGGAGCTTGATATTATGCCGGTGCTCTCTTCGCATACGCACCATATTAACCCGCATTTTCGCTATACGGGCTTGGACGATGCATCTATCGCGTCCATGGTGGCGCATGAGCTGGGCGTGAGTGTGCTCTCTAAGCTCATTATGGACGGCATAAGCGAGCACGTGCTTGCCCTGCCCCTTGCGCCCGCTGCCTGTCGGCACTTGGGCATAGTCGTCAACGGCGCGCGGCAGAATGAGCATACCATAAAAAGCTTCATAAGCTGCGCGCAAAGCACAGTCAAAAGCATTTACGGGGAAGAGGAGAATTAGAATATGGACGAGAGAAAGAAGATTTTGCTTATCACAACCGGCGGCACGATAATGTCTGTTGCGTCCGAGCAGGGGTTACAGCCGGGTGAGGACGAGGGGCGGCTGCTGCAATTTCCGGGGCATGAGAGCTATAATATAACCGTGCACTCCCTTTTAACCCTCGATTCCAGCAACATTCAGCCCGAGGAATGGGCGCTTATCGCCCGCTGTATTTTCGATAAGCGCCGCGATTATGACGGCATTGTCATAACCCACGGCACGGACACCATGGCCTACACCGCCTCGGCGCTTACTTTCATGCTGCCGGGGATAGACCGCCCCGTTGTCCTCACGGGCAGCCAAACGCCCATCGGCAGCATCCTTTCCGATGCGTATGCCAATTTGCAGTGCGCCTTTGCAATGGCGGCTTCGGGCGTGAGCGGGGTGTTCATCGCGTTTGACAGGAAGGTGTTTTTGGGCTGTCGCGCGGTGAAGGTGCGCACAACGGCGTTCAATGCCTTTGAAAGCGTCAATCTCCCCGCCGTGGCGGAGATTAACGCCCACGGGCTTTTCATCCGCCGCGAGCTTATCCCCGCGAGGGACGAGGAAGCGCGGTTAGAGGACGCTGTAAGCTCCCGCGTGGCGCTCATGAAGCTCATCCCCGGGGTTGACCCGCGCCTATTTTCCGCGTTTGCGGATGCAGGGTGCAAGGGGCTTGTGATAGAGGCATTCGGCTCGGGCGGGATTAACTTTTTGCGGCGTGATGTTGTGGCGCAGATACGCGCGCTCGTTGCGCGCGGCGTGAGCGTGGCGGTGTGCAGCCAGTGCTTGTATGAGGCCACCGACATGACCGCCTACGAGGTCGGGCGGCGCGCGCTCGACTGCGGGGCGATCCCCGCCGGAGATATGACCACCGAGGCCGCTGTGACAAAGCTCATGTGGCTTTTGGAGCGGGGCTTATCCGGCGAAGATCTCGCGCGCGAATTCCAGCGCAATCTCCACGGAGAGATAACGGAGTGATAATATGAAAATGCAAAAACCGTCTCGTTTTTTCGAGACGGTTTTTGCTGTAATCGAAGCATTTTTCATGCGTTTTTATCATTTATTTCTCTTTCCGGCTTTGAAAAGCCGATGCACACCACCGCGCCCACAACGGCCACGGCAGTGCCGACCAAGAGGGCTGAGCGCACGGGCAAGTTATCAAAGAGTATGCCGCCTATGCTCCCTGCAAAAACCGAGCCCAGGGTAGTCATCGCAAAGGCGACTGTTTGCCCCTTGGCCGCGTCCTTGGCGGGGATGTAGAGATCGGAATAGCGCACGGACGCGGGCGTTATAAGCCCAAAGGAGACTGCTTGGAGCAGACACGCCGCATAAAGCCCCGAAACGCTTGTGGCGAGGGCAAAGGCCAGCGCTTTGAGCACCAAGCCCACGGACGCAATGCGCATACACGCCGGCGCGCTTATCCGGCGCGAAATGCGGTCAAAAAGAAGCATTGTGGGCAGCTCCATAATCGCCATGAAGCCCGTAATGCGCCCCATGTCCGCCGTGTCGCCCCCGGCGGCGCGCACAACATTGATGAAAAACATTATAACGAGGTTTTGGGAAATGAAAAGTATCCCCATGCCGAACATCATCAGCGTGTAGCGGCGGTTATTGCGGAAAAAGTCAAGAAGTGAGGAAGCCTCACCCCCATTTTTGCCGGGGGTTACGCGCTCATCGGCGCTGACTGCGCCGCGCCCAAGCTCCATAGATAGAGCGAAGAGCAAAACGAGCTGACACAGCATACCCGTCCCGGCGGCGAGCGGCAGCGCGGCGGGCGTGTACGCTTCCAAAAGTGTGCCTATCACCATAGCGCCCAGCGAATAGAAAAGCGAGCCGAGGGCGCGCGCCGTGCCGAAGTTCACGCGGCCGCACTCCGCTTGAAGCTCAAAGCTAAGCTGGTTTACAAGCCCGCCCCCGGCGTTGACAAAGGCAAGATACAGGCAGTACCCCACCGCGACGAAGCCGGACGCGCTTTTGATAAATGTAAATGCGCCCTGAATAATAAGCTGCCCCACGACCAAGGCCATAAGCGCGGCGAACAGCCCCGTGCGGCCTTTCCTGTCCGCAAGCGAGCCGAGCCACGCCGACAGCGCCACGCCGATGATGTTGCCGAGTGCGATGGTGAGGCCGATTTCGGAGTTGGTGTAGCCCCTGTGCTGCATATATACCGCCGCAAACGCCACACACGCGCAAAAGCCCAGCCAGTAAAGCCCCTGCATGAGCGCATATTGAATATTATATGAAAGCTGCTTTTTCGTCATTGCCATGTCTCCCGTGCCTAATATTTCGCGTGAGATAGTAATATACCACGGTTGAAGCCGTAGTTCAAGATGAAAAGCAAAAAAGCCCGTGAAATTCGGGCTTTTTTGCTTTTTGTAATTATATTTACTCCGCAACGGAAGCGGGGAGAGCGGCGGGGTCGGCGGCAGAGGCTTTCTTCTTG
>CAYRPD010000006.1:0-28909 GCA_964426095.1 uncultured Oscillospiraceae bacterium
CATAGCCGTAGTAGCCGAGATTGCGGTTAAAGTATACGCACGGGGTGTAGCCCGCGTTTTTAATCGTTTCGCAAAAGGCCACGGCGCAGTCGGTGCGCCCGGCCATGGTCATGTTTGCTGTGCGTGCGCCCGCATCCTCAATCTTCTCCCAGTCGAAAACAATCGGGAGCGTGATATTATATTGCCCTATGCGCTCCAAAACGAAGTTTGCTTCTTCAATTGCTTCCTGCACGGTTATGGCTTGGGAAAACATATATACACCCGTTTTCAGCCCCGCACCCTGCGCCCCGCGCATATTCGCGGCAAAGTACGGATCCTCGAAAAGCCCGCCCTCGGTGTAGCCGCGCCGCCCAAGGCGTATGTACGCATAGTCTATGTTCGCTTGCGCTACCTGTTGCCAGTTGATTTCAAGCTGGTGCTCGGACACATCAATCCCGCGCAGCACGTCATAGTCCGCGCCGATGTAGCTTATCTCCGTTCCGTTCGCGGTGAACATCTCGGCTGTGAGCGTGTTTGCCGGAACGCCCTCAAGCGGGGTCATCCAAACCCAGTCAAACCCGTCATAGATGTACACCTGCCCCGCGTGGGGGTCGGTTTCCTCTTCAAGCTTTTCGCCCAGCAGCTTCACGCCGATAAAAATGCCGAGCGCGCAAACGGCAACGGCGAAGATTATCACGCCTATCTTGTATCTGACGGCAGTTTTCATCTCTGTCTCCAATTCGTCAAGTCAAAGTGACACATATTCTATCATATATGCCGTGCCATTTCAATGGCGAGGTAAAAATTACGCATTTTTGCTGATTTCACAGCGAAAAAGCTCACGCGTGGGAGATTACTTTCCCCAGCACCCGCAGCGGAAGCTCGGTTGAAACTACAATATCCTCATATTTCGGGTTGAGCGAGTGCAGAGCGAGCGAGGCTTTACCCACTGACAGCTCTTTAAGGTACGCGCACCCATCGTATAAGAATATGCCGATTTCCCCCGTCATGAGGCTGCGCTGTTGGCGCACCCATATGACCTCGCCGTCATGAAAGCGCGGCTCCATACTGTCCCCGGCAACGCGCACGCCGAAGTTCGCCCCGTCCGGCACTTCTTCGCCCACTTCCACCATTTCGTAGTTTTCCCCGTCCAAAAACTGCCCCGTACCGGCGGAGACGGCCAGCGAATAAAGCGGCAGAGAGCGCATAGTGCGTGCATCGGAGCGCGCGGCGGGAGTGGGGGAGTACTTAGCGCTGAGTATCAAAAGCTCCTTGTATTCGCTCAGCTTTTTCCGCCCGGCCTCGTCCAGCCCCGCGTACGCCCCGTATTTGCCGCCCGTAAACTCCGACAGCACATCCTCAATCCCCAGCGCGGCGCACAGCACGAGAAATTGCCGCGCATTGGGCAGGGTAGAGCCGTTTTCCCATTTGCACACGGCCTGATTTGTCACATCCACGCCCAGCATTGTCAGCCGCGCGGCCAGCCCCGCTTGGCTCAGCCCCGCATCGCGCCGCGCGCGGGCGATTGTTTTGCCTATATCCATTCCCATGCCGTTTACCTCCTGTATATGTCCTTCAAATCGTCTATCGGTATGCGCGTTTCGTCCAAAATAAGCCGCCGCGCGTTTACATCCACCTTTGTCACCGTGCCGCTTGCGCGCACATAGCGCCCGCCGCGATAGTATACCGCCGTCACGCGCTCGCCCGGCTCAAGCCCCAAAAGCTTGCCGTTCAGCTCATTTTGCGCGTCCTCGCCCAGATACACACGCTCTTCGATTACGCGCTCTTGTGTCAACAGCGCCTCGTCCAGCCCTTTCAGCGGTGAAAAGGGCATAAACTGCTTTGCGCGTTCAATGCTCATTGTTCCCTATGGCCTCCTATTTGCCCGTTGCGTTCAAGGGTTTTCGCTCCCTCAAGGAGATTCATGCCCTTGCAAATGATGCTTTTGCCGTATTTATCTTTCATGTTCACTATTGCCCGCTGTAAGCGCCGCTCGCGCTCTATCGCGTCGCCGTCTGTGAATATGTCGTACTGCACGTTGCCCTCGTCACAAAGCCGCCCGAACCCGATGTTGAGCCTATAAACCTCGCAATCTCGCGCGGCGATGCGGTCATAAAGCGCGCCCGTGTATTCCAATAGCTTTTTCGTGGAGTTTGAGGGCGGGTCAACGGAAATCGTGCCGTGCGCGGGCTTTACCTCGGCAGAGTATGAGTACCCCAGCGAAAGCTCCACGCACCCCGCCGCAACCTTGTTTTTCACAAGCTCCAAGCTCAAAAGCTCCGCCATTTCCAGCACCAGCAGCCGCGCTCCGGCGCAATCATACCCAGAGTGGAGCACCTGCCCCGTTGAAAGCGAGCGGCTTTTCGGCGTGTACGCCTTTATATCGCCGATTGTCGTGCTCTCGCGCCCCCAAGCGTGGTCGATGAGCAAGCGCGCGTCCACGCCGAAGGTCTTGTATAAAAGCGCCTCATCCGCGTGGGCAAGCTCGCGCATGGTGCGTATGCCGAGGTGCGAAAGGCGCTTGACCGTGCCCGTGCTTATCCGCCAAATATCCGTCAGCGGCAGATGATCCCACAGCTTTTCCCGGTAGCTTTCTTCCGTAAGCTCGCCTATAAATTCGCTTGAATGCTTGGATATAACATCAAGCGCCACTTTGGCAAGGTATATGTTCTCGCCTATGCCGCAGGTGGCCGTGATACCCGTCTCGTTGAAAATCGCGCCCATGATTTCGCGCGCAAAGCCGCGCGGAGAGAGCGAGCGCGCGCCCATGTAGGCCGTAGCGTCCATAAAAACCTCGTCAATGGAGTAGGCGAAAATATCCTCCGGCGCGACATAGCGCAGGTATATCCCGTAAATGCGCGCGGAATACTCCATGTAAAGGCGCATACGCGGCGGCGCGGTGATGTATTCAATCCCTTTCGGTATCTCATATACCCGCCCTCGGCTCTTCGCGCCCTGCGCCTTGATGGCGGGCGTGGCGGCAAGGCAAATTGTCCTCTCTCCGCGAGAGGGATCGGCTACAACCAAATTTGTCGTAAACGGGTCAAGCCCACGCTCCACGCATTCAACGGACGCGAAAAAGGACTTTAAATCAAAGCACATATATACTTTTCCCTTGGCCATGCCCTTTACTCACCTCGTTGTCGCGTTGAGATATCCTGTACCTATTATAATATCTTTTTAAGATAAAATCAACAGGAAAATTATCTTTTTGCAATCCACATAAGAAAGCAAGTTTAGCTGGACAAAAGGGAATAAGTATACTATAATAATATTGGGAATCGAAAACTTATATAAAAATTGATATACCGTGCTCGGAGGGAAAGGAATGAATACTCAGCAGCTAAGATGCGCCATAGAGGTTTGGCGCTGCGGGTCGATAAGCAGGGCGGCGGAGCGCCTTTACATGAACCAGCCCAATCTCAGCCGCCTTATCAAGGGCTTGGAAGAGGAGTTTAATATCACGCTCTTTTCCCGCACGGCTTCCGGAGTTGAAATTACGCACGAGGGCGAAGCGTTTTTGACCGAGGCCGAGCGCGTTGTTACCAGCACGGACGAGTTTGAGCGCGCTTTCAAAAGCGGCGCGGGGGACAGGCTGATGTTCCGCGTGGCCGTGCCGCGCGCGAGCTACTTGGCAAGCGCATTTTCCGCCGCCGTGGCGCGTTGCGGCAGCACGGGGCTTGATATAACCTATAAAGAGAGCAATAACCAAGATATAATCAACTGCGTGGCCGCCTTGGGGTACGATATGGGCGTTATCCGTATGCCGGTGGAGTTCGGTGCGGCCTATAAAAAGCAGCTTGCCGACAAGCAATTGAAGTATCAGGAGATTTTGACCTTCCGCTTTGTCGCGGTGATGAGCCGGGGGCATAAGCTTTCCGGGCGCAAGAGCGTGAAATTGAGCGAGCTTGCCGAGCATACCGCTCTCGTCCACGGCGATAATTACAGCGTCAATTTTTCCGACAAGTGGACGGATCAGCTTTATAAAACCCAGCTCTACGCCAAAACCATAACCCTTTTTGAGCGCGGCAGCCAGTATGACTTTCTGCGAAATATCCCCGACACGTTTATGCTCGTCTCGCCCCTGCCCAAAGAGGTGCTGGAGGCCAATTCCCTTGTGGAAGTGCCTTTGGAGGATGACGACATGGGGCTTTTTGAAGATGTGCTCATAACCCGGCGCTACAGAAGCACCTCTCGCTTTGAGCAGGAGTTTATGAACAGTCTCCTTGATGTGCAGCATGATATCATGCGCCTGCCGAACCTTTAAACGGCACAATAACGACGCAAATCCGCACTTTCCCGACATTTTGCGCACTTTTAACGCCGCTTAAATAAAGCATATACCGCGCCTTGCGGCGCGCTTTGCCCGCCACTGGCGGGCAAAATAAGGCAAAAGATTGTTTAACAATAAATTAACTATGTAATTTTTATATACCACGATATAAATAATGTATTTCAAATAAAGGCTTTTTTATATTATTATATAATCATAGTATTATACTAATAAGGGCTTTCTGTAAAGATTAGAAAGGGGAAACTGTCATGTATAAGTTTGATACCAAGGTACAGCATTTGAAGTATAAGGTGCTGAAATCGGTGGCCAAGCACGCATGGGACGGGGATTTTTACACTTCCTTTATGGATATACCTAAGGAGATTATTCCCGGCAAAGTGCCCACGATGCGTTGCTGCGTTTACAAAGAGCGCGCCATATTATCCGAGCGCGTCAAGCTCGCGGCGGGGGGAGACAAGAATAACCCCAACGTCATCGAAGCTATCGACATCGCCTGTGATGACTGCCCCACCGGCGGTTACATCGTCACCGAGGGCTGCCGCGGCTGTATCGCGCACCGCTGTGAGGACGCTTGCCCGCGCGGCGCGATAACCCATGATGAGTTTCACCATGCACATATAGATAAATCCAAGTGCATTAACTGCGGCAAGTGCGCCAAGGCTTGCCCCTACGGCGCAATACATAACCGCAAGCGCCCCTGCCAAAACGCTTGCAAGATAGGCGCTATCTCCATGAACGAGGACGGCACTGTCAAGATTGATAACTCCAAGTGCATTTCCTGCGGCGCGTGTGTTTATATGTGCCCGTTCGGGGCGCTGTCGGATAAGTCCTTTATCCTTGACGCGATTAAGCTTTTGCGCATGAGCGACCGCGTTTACGCTATAGTCGCCCCCGCAATCGTCAGCCAGTTCACCTATGCCAAGCCCGGCCAGGTCATCACGGCTATAAAGGCTCTCGGTTTCCACAAGGTTGTCGAGGCCGCCTTGGGCGCGGACATGGTTGCGTATGCGGAAGCTGCCGAGCTTGCCGAGCGCGGATTTTTGACAAGCTCCTGCTGCCCGGCGTTCGTATCTTTTGTTAAAAAGCAGTTCCCGCAGCTTGCCGAGAACGTTTCTCACAATATGTCCCCCATGGCAACTATTGCCAAGCGCATAAAGGAGCTTGACCCCGAAGCCAAAACCGTGTTCATCGGCCCCTGCACCGCAAAGAAAGGCGAAATGCAGCTTCCCGAGGTTCACCCGTATGTCGATTGCGTGCTCACCTTTGAAGAGCTTCAAGCCATGTTCGACAGCCGTGACCTTGATGTAGAAAACATGGAAGAAAGCCAGCTCAACGACGCTTCCGAGTATGGCCGTATCTTCGCCCACTGCGGCGGCCTTGCCACGGCGGCAGCCGAAGCGCTTCACGAGCAGGGGAGCGACTTTGAGCTTAAGCCCCTGAGCTGTGACGGTATTGAAGAATGCAAGCTCGCCTTGCTCAAGGCCTCCAAGGGTAAGCTTGATGCCAACTTCATCGAGGGTATGGCCTGTATGGGCGGCTGCGTCAACGGCGCGGGCAACATGGTTCATGCCGAATCCAACCGCGTGAAGGTCGATGCGTTCAGCAAGCAGGCTCAGCTTAAGAGCATTAAGGATTCTCTTGACACTGCCGTTACCGAGTTTGACACCGAGGTTTCCGGCGACAGCAAGAGAAGCGAATAAAATACGAAGTTTTTCTACATACCTCTTTCCCTTTTTGCGGCTGCCCGTATATGCGGGCAGCCGCGTTTTATCTTCGTTAAATCCTGCACATTGTCGCAATTTGTCTAGTGACAAAGCTCAACAAGTATGCTATCTTATATACTGGATATTGGTGATTAGTTTTTATCAAATACAAGAAGGGAGACCGACATGGTAACAAACAAGGAAAAGCTTTTTGCCCTCGGCAAAAAAATGACCGACCGCATCCCCTATAAGCTCGGCTTGAAGAAGCTGGACGAGACTTGCCCGGAATACAAGGGTCTTGTGAACGTGCTCGACGACGAGATGGTTGACATCGCGCTGAGCATGAAGCAGCGCACCCCCATGAGATTTGAGGAAATCAAGGCCGCCTGCGGCATGGCGGACGATAAGCACCTTGAAGAAAAGCTCTATGAAATGAGCTGCATAGGCTTGCTTGAGTACAACTGGGAAAATGAAGACCGTGTTAAGCAGTATGTTCTGCCTCTCTTCGTTCCCGGCGCGGCGGAATTTTTGAATATGCGCGGCGATTTCGTAAAGGAGCACCCCGAGGTTGCCGATATGTTCCACGATATGGCGCGTCTGCCCCTTGAAAAGGTCACGCCCATGGTGCCTCCCGGCGGTGCGGGAATCGGTATGCACGTTATCCCCGTTGAAAAGGCGATACCGAGCGGCTCTAAGTCCGTCAGCGTGGAGCACCTTTCCCACTGGCTGAAAAAGTACGATACATATGCTGTCGGCGTGTGCTCCTGCCGCCGCGCGCAGAGCGTCCGCGGACAAGGCACGGGCGATATTGAGGATATGTGGTGCATCGCCGTCGGCGACTGCGCCAAGTACTGCGATGAAACCGGCAAGGACGGCCGTCTCATATCCTATGATGAGGTTATGGAGATTCTCCAGCGCGCCGAGGATGAGGGCTATGTGCACCAGATAACCAACATTGACGGCGAGGATAAGATTTTTGCAATCTGCAACTGCGCGCCCGGCGTGTGCTACGGCTTGCGCACCTCTCAGCTTTTCAATACCCCCAATATGTCCCGCAGTGCCTATAGGGCGCACGTTGAAGCGGAAAAGTGCGTTGCCTGCGGCAAGTGCGTTGAGGTTTGCCCCGCAGGTGCGGCAAAGCTCGGCCAAAAGCTTTGCACCAAAACCGGCCCCGTGGAGTATCCCAAGCACGAGCTTCCCGATGACACCAAGTGGGGTCCGGAAAAGTGGGATGAAAACTACCGCGACAATAACATGATTAACTGCTACGACAGCGGCACTGCCCCCTGTAAGACGGCTTGCCCCGCGCATATCGCCGTCCAGGGCTATATCAAGATGGCCGCCGAGGGGCGTTATCTGGACGCTTTGAAGCTCATCAAGCAGGATAACCCGTTCCCCGCCGTCTGCGGCAGCATATGCAACCGCCGCTGTGAGGACGCTTGCACCCGCGGCACTGTCGATGCGCCTATCGCCATTGACGAAATCAAGAAATTCATCGCCGAGCAGGAGCTGCACGCGGATAAGCGCTACGTTCCCGCCCGCCGCACCCGCAAGGCCGACACTACCGACTATGCCGAGAAAATCGCCGTCATCGGCGCAGGCCCTGCCGGTATGAGCTGTGCTTACTTCCTCTCCAACATGGGCTACCCCGTCACCGTTTTTGAAAAGAACGAAGTTCCCGGCGGTATGCTCACTGTCGGCATTCCCTCTTTCAGACTTAATAGAGACGTTGTCAATGCCGAAATCGACGTTCTTCGCGAAATGGGCGTTGAGTTCAAATGCGGCGTTGAAGTCGGCAAGGATATCACGATAGACGAGCTGCGCGCACAGGGCTATAAGGGCTTCTTCCTCGGCATCGGCGCTCAGAAGTCCGCACCTCTCGGCATTCCCGGCGAGGAGCTTTCCGGCGTTTACGGCGGTGTTGACTTTATGCGTGAAGTTAACCTCAATAAAACCCCTGCCGTGGGCAAGAAGTGCGCCGTTATCGGCGGCGGCAATGTCGCCATGGATGTGTGCCGCAGTGCCGTGCGTCTCGGCGCGGAAGAGACCTATGTGCTTTACCGCCGCTCCGAGGCCGAAATGCCCGCCGACAAGGCCGAGGTTGCCGAAGCTGTCGAAGAGGGCGTGCAGTTTAAGTTCCTCTGCGCTCCCGTTGAGCTTATCGGCGAAAACGGCAAGCTTACCGCCGTCAAGGTTGAGCTTATGGAGCTTGGCGAAGCCGATGAAAAAGGCAGACGCAAGGCCGTCGGCACGGGCAAGTACGAGCTTATCGAGGTCGATTCCGTCATTTCCGCAATCGGCCAAAAGGTTGAGCTGGGCGGCATTGCGCCCGAGGGCATGACCTTCAATAAAAACGGCACTGTCATCGCCGATCCCGTCACTCTCCAAACCGCGCAGAGCGATATATTTGTCGGCGGCGATGCCCTCACCGGGCCGAAGTTCGCCATTGACGCTATCGCCGCAGGTCGCGAGGCTGCCGAGTCTCTCCACCGCTATGTACACCCCGGCCAGAGCCTCACTCTCGCCCGCAACCGCCGTCAGTTCATCGAGCTTGACAAGGATAATCTGCTTATCCCCGTTGAAAGCTTCGATAACTCCTCCCGTCAAGTTCCGGGTACGGACGCGGCCAAGGCAAAGAGCTTTGAAAACGCCCGCCTGAGCTTCACCGAGGAGCAGGTTAAGCGCGAGGCCGCGCGCTGCCTCGGCTGCGGCGCTACCGTGGTTGATGAAAATAAGTGCATCGGCTGCGGCCTTTGCACCACGCGCTGTGAGTTTGACGCGATACACCTCAGCCGCGACTTGCCCGAAGCCTCTACCATGATGAAGGCCGAGGATAAGCTCAAAGCCATCTTGCCCTACACCATCAAGCGTGAGGTCAAGATAATGCGCAAGAAAGGCAAATAATGCACGAGCTGGGCACTGTAATATATGTGATTGAAACCGTTGAAAAGCTCGCCGAGGAGAACAGCCTCACCAAGGTCGGCTCTGTCACCTTGGAGGTGGGCGAGGTAAGCGGTATCATTCCCGACTATCTTTCGGATTTTTGGCTCTACGCGCGCAAAAGCCACCCCATTTTGGCCGAAGCCGAGTTGAAGATAGAAACGCTCCCCGGCGTTACCTTTTGCCAGGACTGCAAAAAAACATACTCCACCGTTCAATACGCCAAGGAATGCCCGCACTGCCACAGTACGAATACTTTCCTTGTCACGGGCAATGAGTATAACCTAAAAGAAATAGAAGCAATGTAACAAAACGCCCTTGAGCCTCGGCTCAAGGGCGTTTGCTGTGTTTAATTATCAAATCGGTTTGCTGTCGAGATAGCATCCGTCGGGGCAGATGTCTATTTTATTGCTCCATACCTTGTTGCTGTCAATGTCGGGGTCAATATCCCATGACGGCGCGCCGGTGTCGTCTAAGTATACGCGGGAAAACACGCTCATATCGCGCAGCTTTTCAAAAACCGTGCCGGGCTTTATAAGCGGTCGGCAGTCATATGCGCGCACTTCGCCGTTATCGAAAGCCAGCTCCAGCGTGTAATCCGGCAGGGGCTTTGCACCCGTGATTTTCTTTCGCCCGGAAGCGAAGTATTCGGCTGTTACTTTGTCAAAGCCCTTGGCAATGTATTCTTCAACCGTTTTCATTGTGATTACTCTGTTCTCAGAGCTTCCACGGGGTCTTTCTTTGCCGCGAGGCTGGATGGAATGAGACCGGCGATGAACGTGAGCACCACGCTTATTATCACCAAGCCCACGCCGCCTATCCACGGCAGCGAAGCTTTCAGCACCATTATCCCCGTCAAATCGCGCACGATTATCGTTATCGGGATATTCAAAAGCACGGTGGCGAGAATGCCTATCGCGCCCGCCGTCAGGCCGATTATAAAGGTCTCGGCGTTGAATACGCGGGATACATCCTGCTTCGATGCGCCTATGGCGCGCAGTATGCCGATTTCCTTTGTGCGCTCAAGCACGCTTATGTACGTGATAATGCCTATCATAATTGACGAGACAACAAGGGAAATCGCCACGAACGCAATAAGAACATAGCTTATAACATCAATTATCGTCGTGATAGAGCTCATCAGAAGCGCCACGACATCCGTGTAGCTTATTTGGTCGTCCTCGCTTGCCGCGTCATTATAGCGCTCAATCGCGTCCGAAATCGCGTCCTTATTTTCAAAGGTGGAGACGTAGATATTTATCTTGCTGGGCGTGTCGAGGTCAACGTAGCCGAGCTTTTTCAGATTGTCCTTGTAGGTCGAATCCGAGTAAACCGGCGGCATGGCGTTGTTGTAAATCCAAAGATAATCATCATCTTCAAGCGCCAACAGCTCAAACTCGTGCGCCAGCTTGCTGTCTGAAAGGTTGCGGTAAAGCGCTTCCATTTGCGAAGCGTATATTTCCGTGACCTGCTCTGCTATCATTTGATCGACATAGTCAAAGAGCGTTTCATCGTCCATTTTACTCAGCATCGAGGAGTATTCGGGGTAGCTTTTGAGCACCATATCCTCAATGTCGGCGCGCGTCATGCCCTCGGTTTGCTCGTCCACAAGCTCCTGCACATAGTCATCTTCAGGCACACTCATGTAGTCCACATATACATCGGCAAGCTCCGCTTCGTTAGCCCCGGCGATGTATTCTTTTGCGGCCTCGGTTTTGCGCGTGTTGGAGAAGGCTTCATCGCTGCTTTCGAGGAACGGCAAGCCCGTGAACACATCGTGCGCCGGGTCATCAAGCTGACGGCGGACAAGATCCTTCGTTGCGGCCACTTCCACCACGTGCTCCACAAGCGCGTGCGTGTAGCCGATAGAGCCGGTAATCATGCCGGAAACCGCGTCCTCATTTTGGCGGATAATGCCGACAATCTTAACGTCCATACCGTTTTTGTAGAGTGTCTTTAAGCCCAGCTCTTCATCGGCGAGGTTTATAAACTCTCCGTCCTCTTCGCTGTAGCTGTACTGGTCGGCGGGGAAAATGTAGCGAATAACAAGATTGCAGATTTCCTCATAGCTCCAGCTTTCTATGGCCGTGTTGAGGTTGTCTTGGTCTATGAACGACTGCATATCGTCCGAAAGGTCGCTGTTGGATTTGAGACCGAGCGCGTACAGCACAAGGTCGGAAACCTCGTTGTTTTCGTTAACGGTCAGCACAACCTCGTCATATTTTTCCGGCCAGTGGCCGTATATGAGGTCGTATTGCTCTTTCAACAGCGGGTTTACAAGCTCGCCGTTTTCACCCGGCAGCATTTCCTGCCATGCATCGGCTATGGAATAGTACGAGCCGAACGTGGAGAAGTACGAGCTGTAATCGCCGCCGAAGGTGGCGCTCATCGCGGACTGAATAAGCTCGGTAATGTCGGTTTTTACGATGTTGTTGTCTATATCCTCGGCGTAGAGATTCATGTCGAGGTCGTAGGAGTAGAGTATCGAGCTTATGTATTGCTGCACATCCGCGTCCGTTTCAAGAAATTCCTTGAACGGCTTGAGGTTATTTACCTCTTTGTCGGCGGAAACCATCGAGTTTATCATCTCGTAGAGAATGGTGTTGGAGTATACCGCGTCATTTTCGTGCTTCGTCTCCGAAGCCTCGGACTGCACGCCCATTAGCGAGGTCATCATGCTTGACATATCGTAGCTTTCCGCCTCTATCGTCAACGGGTAGCTAGAAAGCGTATCTTCCTGCACCTTGTCTATGTAGTTTTGAATGCCGTTTGAAAGCGACATTATAAGCGCAATGCCTATTATGCCTATGCTCCCTGCAAAGGCGGTGAGTATCGTTCTTGCCTTTTTCGTCAAGAGGTTGTTCATCGACAGGGAAAAGGCCGTGGCGAAGCTCATCGAGGTCTTTTTCGTCTTAGCGCCCACTTCGGCAAGCTCGCTGCCGCTGTCGTAAGGCTCGCTGTCGGCGGTGATAAGGCCGTCTTTCAGGCGGATAATGCGGCTTGCGTATTCCTCGGCGAGATCCGGGTTGTGCGTCACCATGATGATGAGCTTATCCGCAGAAATCTCCTTTAGGATGTTCATTATCTGCACGGAAGTATCGGAGTCAAGTGCGCCTGTCGGCTCGTCTGCCAAGAGAATGTCGGGGTCATTTACCAGTGCGCGCGCAATTGCCACGCGCTGCATCTGTCCGCCGGACATCTGATTGGGCTTTTTGTATATCTGATCCTCCAGCCCGACTTTTTTCAGCGCGTCTATTGCCCTTGCCTTGCGCTCGGCAGGGGCAACGCCGGAGAGCGTCAGCGCAAGCTCAACGTTTGACAGCACCGTTTGGTGCGGGATCAGGTTGTACGACTGAAAAACAAAGCCGATAGAGTGGTTGCGGTAAGAGTCCCAGTCCGCGTCGGTGAAGTTCTTCGTGGACTTCCCGTTTATCACAAGGTCGCCGGAGGTGTAACCGTCAAGCCCGCCGATGATGTTCAAAAGCGTGGTCTTGCCGCAGCCGGAGTGACCCAAAATCGCCACAAATTCATTCTCTCTGAATTCAAGGTCGATTCCTTTCAGCGCGTGAACAACGGAGTCACCCGCCATGTAGTCCTTTTTGATGTTCTTTAGCTTGAGCATTCGTATCCCCTCTTTGGATAAGATGTTGCAGGGCAAATTTCGCCGTTGACACGGCGGCGAATCTGCGTTAGAATATATAGGCTGTCAATACGCTTCCGTAGCTCAGTAGGATAGAGCGTCCGCCTCCTAAGCGGAAGGTCGCGCGTTCGAATCGCGCCGGGAGTGCCATTTTTATTTCGGAGATCTGAAAAGGTCTCCCTTTTTTATTCTCTGACGCAGTACGTTTTTAATACCGATTATATTATCACTTTACTGTAGAAAAATAAATTGATATTTCGTGAATTTTTTAATACCAAGCCGTTTTGCGTAAACAAAACTCTCCCCGCCCGCGGTAAGCGAAAGGGGAGAGAGGGTGTATTAAAAGTAATGATATTTGTTTCGCTTTCCCACGAGGAACGCCGCGCCCAGTATTGCGGCCAAAAACTCGGCCACAACTATGGAAAGCCATATGCCGTCAATGTCGAAAAACGTGGGCAGTATCAGCACGGCGGAGGTTTGGAATACCAGCGTTCGCAAAAATGAGATAAGCGCCGAGGTTAGCCCGTCGTTTAAGGCTGTGAAAAACCCTGAGGAGAATATGCCGAAGCCCATGAATATGTACGCTATTGAGTATATCTTAAACCCGGAGCAGGTCAGTGCCATAAGCGCCTCATCGTAGCCAACATATACCTTGGCAAGCGGCAGGGCGCATATCTCGCCCGCCAAAACCATAAGCGCCCCGAACGAACATATCATGATAAGGCTCTTTTTCAAAATGCCTTTAAGCTCGCTGTGGTTTTTCGCGCCGTCATGATAGCCAACCACGGGCGCAATGCCGATAGTGTACCCCAAGAACGCGGCAGAGAAAATCATGCTCACGTACATTATCACGCCATAGGCCGCCACGCCGTCCTCGCCCGCGAATTTCAAAAGCTGAATGTTAAAAAGCATACTCACAAGGCTCATTGCAATGTTGCTCATAAACTCGGAAGAGCCGTTGGTGCAGGCGTGAATGAATGCGCGCGCGTCAAACTCTGTTTTGCCGAGGCGCAGAATGCTGCTGTTCTCTCTTGCAAAGTAGATAATCGGAATAACGCCGCCCACAACTTGGCTCATCGCCGTTGCGATTGCCGCGCCCGCGAGTTTGTGCTCCTGCGGCAAAAGCATAACCAACACCGCGTCCAGCACCATGTTCGTCACACCTGAAGAAACCGTTACCGCAAGCCCCAGCTTCGGCCTTTCTGCCGTTACGAAGAACGACTGAAACAAAAGCTGAAGCACGTTAAACGGCAGCGCGAGCAGGATAATGCGCGCATATAAAACCGCGTTTTCCAGCATCTCGCCCTCTGCACCGAGCAGGGCGGCAATCGGGCGAATAAAGATAAAGCCGAGTGCGCCGAAAACAATACCCAGCGCTAATGTCACGTATACGAAAAGGGAGAAATACCTGTTTGCCTGCTCCCTGTCGCCCTCGCCGAAGGTTTTGGCTACAATGGCCGAGCCGCCCGTGCCGAACATCAGCCCTATGGTAGACATTATCATCAAAAAGGGATATATGAGGTTTATCGCGGCAAACGGCGTTTTCCCCGCGAAGTTCGAGACGAAGAAGCCGTCCACCACGCTGTAAATTGACGCGAAAACCATCATCCCGATAGAGGGCAGGGTAAAGCGCAGAATGCGTTTAATGGTAAAGTGGTCCGATAATTGTATTTGCTGTTTCATTTTGTCCTCTCGTTTGCTGTCATGTGTTAATCTGTTCTATCTCTTTGCGCAAAGATACGTTGTATTTCTCCAAAAGCGTGATGTAGGTGTTTATGTCCTCTTCCGTCCACCCCGCAAACACGCTGCATTCGGCGGCGAAAACCTGCCCCGCCGTGGCTTCGGCGTATTCGTTGCCCTTTTCCGTCAGACGCAAAAGCTTTGCCTTGCCCTTGTACGGCTCAAGGCGCAATATTCCCTCGGCTTCCAGCTTCCGCACGGAGGAATTGGCTGTTTGCTTGCTCAAGCCGTTGTTTTTTATAATCGCGCTGAGCGGACAGCAGCCCTTGTTCACATAGATTTCGTACAACACTATAAGTGTGCTGTCTGAAATGCCGAGCTTGCGCGAGGCTTGATGATATATTGCGTCCAAATCGTTTGAAAGCGCGTTGATTTTGTTCACTTTTTCGTTGGCAATAAACTGCATAGCTTCACTCCCATGTCCGATTTCGTACTTGCGCAACGCTGTGCATTATAGTCCGATTTCGTACATATGTCAAGAGGGGAGAAAGATAAAATATTAACTCCCGCAGCGCGTATTATTAAACGCGCCGTGGGAGTTAAAATATATAACATTCAGCCTTTGCTTTAATCGGCTTCGGGAAGCGTTTTCAGGAAGCGCTTGAGCAGGAATGCGCAAAAGTAGGGGAATGTAAATATCCCGTCACTGTAGCCGATGTTTCCGCCTGTCAGCTTTATTCCGCGCTTAATATCTGCGTATTTTTCCCCGCCGATGAGCGTTTTCAGGGATTTTGCCGTTCCGTTGCTTGCTTTGACCTCTACGGGGAGCAGTTCATGCGCCGTGCGCACGAAGAAATCTTCTTCAAGCGTTGAATCTTCCCGCTTATAGTAGTATAGGCCGCACCCGCTTTTAACGAGCGCTTCCGCCACTATGTTTTCATATAATGCACCTTTATATATGCCCAGATTCTTATTTGCGCGCAAATCGTCCTGTGCTTCGTCATCAAGCATGGCTACAAGCAAGCCGCTGTCGGCAAAATAGAGCTTGTATTTCGTTTCATCGTAGTTGCCTTTCAGCGGCAGCTCCGGGAAGTTCAGGCAATAGCATATGTTCACCATGCCCGCATCGCTTAACCATTCTATGCATCCTCTGTAATCCTTAAAGCGTGCGCCTGATGATACTTTGGATATTTGAAACTTCTTGTTATCCTTGGCAAGCTGCGGCGGGATTTGGTTGAATACATTCATGATTCTTGCCTGATCCAGCCCCTCGGCATACTTGCGTATGTCCTCTTTGTAGTCGGAAACGAGCTGGCGCTGAGTTTCCAATGACGCTTCAAACGTACCTTTTGCGATATATGCGCTCACTACGGCGGGCATACCGCCCAATATGCAGTAATCCAAAAAGGCGGCTTTGTATATTGTAAGCTCTACTTCTGTGAACGCAGTAAGGCTTTCCATATGGTGCAGCATATCGTTGATTTGCGCTTCGCAGTAGCCCTTTGCCCACAAAAACTCTTCAAAATCCAAAGAGAACATTGTGTAGTCGCTTTTGTAGCCTACGCTGTTACTCTCGATTCGCTTGTAGTTTAACCTCAGCATTGACCCGCTGCATATTACATCAAAGCGCCCGTCAATGCAGAAGAATTTTAATGAAGTGGAAATGTCGGGGTGCTCCTGCAATTCATCGAAAAAGATGAGCGTGTTGCCCGCTATAAACCTTTTTGCCGGGTCGAGAAGCGAGATGTTTTTTATAATCGCGTCCACGCCGTATCCGTCCGAGGTTATCATTTTGTATTTAGGTTCTTCTACGAAATTGATGTAGATAACGCTTTTATAGTTTGCGTTTGCAAATCGCGTTATTGATTCCGTTTTGCCGACTTGGCGTGAACCTTTTATAATAAGCGGCTTCCTGTCCTCGTTTGCTTTCCACGCCGCTAAAACATCGTCTACCTTGCGCCTTAAATATGCCACCTTTTTCACTCCTCACGGTTATCTTGCTTTTATTGTAACCGCATTCAATATGTATGTCAACAAAAAATGAGCGACTTTTTGCGCAAAATTACAAAAAGATGAGCGAGTTTTCACCCTATACGCACAAAAACCCGAGCGAGTTACCCCGCCCGGGTTTCGTGTGTGATTAACGTTCTATAATTATAAGCTCCATATCGCTCAGCGGACGGCAACAGCAGGAGTGAATATAACCGTATTTCCTGTCGGCACGTCTCACGCCGTCTTCCTCTACCAAGCTTTCAAATGCGCCGCTGACTACCAACGCGCGGCAGAAGCCGCATTTGCCGCTTCGACAGCTTACATCCGGGCGATAGCCGTTTTTCTCCAACGTTTGGAGAACGGTATCGGACTTGAGAGCATCAATGACGCGCGTTTCTCCGTGAGAATGAACCGTCAGCTTGCAAGAGCCGTTATCATCGGCGTGAAACTGCGAATCGCCGCTGTAGCTGCTGCGTATGAATTTCCGCTTGAGTCCGAGGGGGGCAAGCATTTTGCGCATAGCGCTGTCCATTGCGGGCGGGCCGCTGATAAACCATGAGCAACCGTCAATTTCGCAGTATTTTTTCACTATGTCGAGGGTAATATATCCGTGCTCGGCACAGTCGGCGGTGCTATCCTCTACTACGGGGATTATCTTAAATTTACCCTTTGACGCGCTTTCGAGTGCAGCCCATTCATTTTTGTATGCGATTTCGTCTGCAATATTTGCGCCGTAGAACACCGTCATGCAGCATGACAAATCGCCCTCGGCAATTGCCTTTGCCATTGAATGAATGGGAGTGATTCCGCTGCCGCCGGCAAGGGCAATGATATTTTTGCTGTCGCGAGCGGGGTTGTAATTCAAAACCGAGAGCGGCGCGCCCAAGCATACTTCATCGCCCTCTTTCCAATTCTCATGAATCCATGTGGAAACGCACCCGCCGTCCATTTTCTTAACTGTGATAGCATACACGCCTTTTTCCGAATCGGCAGGGGATGAGCACAGCCCGTAGGGGCGCTCTAATTGATTGCCGTCAATATCTACGTAAGCCGGGATTATATCGCCGGGGTTGAAAAACGCAAGCTCGTGTCCGTCGGCGGCATTGAGATAGTATGTGCTCATTGTCGGGGTTTCTTGTACTATCTTTGTGATAATCATGCTTTGCTTTTTTGGGTGGCGCAGATTTGCCAAACGATTGGCGTTTAATGTAACAGCCATTACTTTCCCTCCTTTATTACAAGTGCCTCATGGCAGCCGTGCTTATAACCGGCTACGCTGTTTGAATAGCCTATGCCGTTGGGGCTGTATTGACCGACAAAGCTTAAGCCCTTATAGCTCTTTTCTGCTTCTTTTACCATTGATTTAACATCCGTTTTGGCTTGCGCGCCTATAGAATAGCCCAGCGCCCCGCCTACGGCATTTGCATATCGGGCAAGAGTTACCGGGGTCATTACCTCTATTTCCTCTATGTAATCACGCAGGTTGATGTTCATATGATAGGAAGCGCGGTCTATTAAATCGCTTGCGAATTGTTCCTTTGCCGCGGCGTAATCCCTTTGGCTCATGCCCTCGGTTGCTTCGGGGCGGATGCTTACGGTGAGGGTTAGAACGCACGTTCCTTCCGGTGAAAAATCGGGTATTGTAACATTCGGGCAGAGTGCGCCGAAGGTATACGGACCGGAAAAGCCTTTTGAAGCTTCCCATGTCTTTGCACCGTCATCGTCATCAGTGAAGTAGATATGATGATTGGTTATTCCTAACTCTTCGCAGGATGCGTTAAGACCTAAGTAAACCGTGGCGAAAGAACCGTTAAGCGGTATGTTGTTTATCTCATCCAAAAGCTTTGTGCGCGCGGAAGAATCTTCTTTTATCAGCTTTCCGAACACCGTGCTTGCGCTCGCGTCAGAGATAACATAGCTCGTTTCTATCTCTTCGCCGCGTGCTGTTTTAACGCCGACTACTTTGCCGTCACGCGTGATAATCTCGCTGACCTCGTCATTATAGCGAATCTCGCCGCCCAGCTCGCGCAGCTTTGCTTCCATGGCGATAAGGTACTCATGACAGGCGTTGCGCGGGAAATAGCAGGGCACATCAATCGGGAAGTAGAAGCTTCCCAGCATACGGGCAATAGGGAGCTTGTTATAATCATCCCCCAAGTACCACCAAAGAGAGCCTACGTATCTTCTTACGGAAAGCGGCATATCATAAGCATCTAAAAATTCGGGAATGCTCATTTTTGCAAGTTTCAAAAAGTCCGGGCATATCTTTTTCGCTTTCATCAGAAGCGCGAGCATACCGAGCTTTTCTTTGACGGCAACAAGCTTTGAAAGAGTTTTATCTACAGTCACGCCGCCGCTGTTAAGTGTATCTACGGCAAGCTTAAAGCTGCGCGCAATGCTCATGAGCTCATCAATTTTTGCGGCATCTTCGGGAAACTGCTTTTTGAACTCCGCCGTAAAGGCTGCATCGCCGTGGGGGTACTTGATAAATACGGGCTTACCGTCCTTGCCGATATGTGAGTACGCAACCCCGGTTTTGACAACCTCCAAATTTGCGTCAATTCCCATATAGTCTTCCCAAACATCCTTGTAACCCTGAAAGCCGTAAAATAGGCAATGAATGCTTGCGTCAAACTCAAAACGGCCTCTTACAAAAGAGGTTGCACACCCGCCCGGCAGACGGTGTTTTTCCAAAACAAGCGGTTGCAACCCTTGCTGCGCCAAAGCAACGGCGGCGGCAATACCGCCGTTACCGGCACCAATGACAACTACATTACGTTTTTCCATATTTCCTCCTCACTAAAACTAAAGTACACTTTAGTTTGCGCTACACATAATATAGCATACAAAAAAGTAAAGTGCAATATATTTTTCGCAATACTTTTCTTTTTTTGAAAATATGCTATAATAGCAGGGGAAGACAAGGAGACAATAATGGAAAAGAAACTGACAACACGCGATATAAAATCCAAAGAGAAAAAAGAAAAGATATTCAAATCTGCAATGAAGCTTTTTGCGCAGTACGGCTATGAGCAAGTAACCACGAAGATGATATCTGCCGAATCGGGTATGAGCGAGGGCAGTATATTTCACTTTTTCGGTGAAAAGGCCGGGATTTTGGACTATCTTTTGGCGAATAACGAAGAAGAGCTTATGCCTACCTTATCCTCGGCGGAAAGCTCCGAGGCAGAGCCTAAAAAGGTTATATTTGACTACCTTTGCAAAGAGCTTGAAATATTCAACGGTTTGGGGCGGGATCTTGTTTCCGTTGTGATACGCCGTCCGGGCGCGTATAAATCTCCGGCTTCCGGGGAACTGCCGCTGCTGATGAAATCAATTCAGCCCTCGCTTACGGAGTATATTAAAAGCTGTATGGAGAGCGGGAGACTTAAAAGCAGGTATTCCCCCTATGAAGCAGCATATCTTCTCACGGCGCAAGGTTCGGGGTTGACCTCCATTTGGAGTAACTTCGGCGAAAACTATTCCCTGACCGAAAGCGGAACGGAAGCGTTCAGAATCCTTATTGATTGCCTTTTTGAAGATTAAAAAGAATACACACAAAGACCCGAGCGAGTTACCTCGCCCGGGTTTCCATATCTATACGTTTATTCTCCCAACGCAACCTGCTGGAACTCGTGCAGGGCATCGAGATAAGCTTTTTTGTCGAGCATATAGCTCAGCCCGTGCCCCGCGCCGGGGACTATAAGCAGCCGCTTATAATCGGACGCACACGCGGCGTAATTCTCCCGCCCCATGTCGCACGGGACAAAGCGGTCGTCCCCACCGTGTACGAAGAGCACCGGGATTTTGCACTTTGCCAGCGCTTCCGGCGCGGACGCGGCTTCCACGTCAAACCCGCCGTAGACCAAGCCGCACAGCCGCGCGAGCGGGTAGAGCAAAAATACGGGCGCATGAGCATCCGACAGAACCTGCTTCACAATCGCGGCAGGGGAAGTGTACCCGCAGTCGGCGGCCACGCCCACCACGTTTTTCGGCAGGTCAAGCCCCGTTGCCATGAGCACCGTTGTCGCGCCCATCGACATTCCGTAAAGCAGAATCTTCGTCTCCGCGCCGAAGCGCTCAACGGCGTAATTGACCCAAGATAGACAGTCATACCGCTCCTTTATGCCGAGCGTGAGGCATTTTCCCTCGCTCTTGCCGTGCGCGCGCTCGTCCACAAGCAGCACGTTGTACCCGCCCTCGCGGGCAAACTGCAACCCGCCGCAGAAATCGCGCTCCGCTCCGCTTTTGTAGCCGTGGAAAAGAATCTGCACGGGCGCGGCGGGGGAAGAGCCGGTGTAGAGCTTTGCGTGCAGCTTCAAGCCGTCATACGAGGATAGGTACACATCCTCATAGGGAATCGCCAGCGCCGCGCGCGTCATCGCGCGAAACTCGTCCTTATACGGGGCGTACTGCTCCGTTTTCGGCATATAAAAAAGCATTTTTTCCTTCTGCTGCGGCACAACAAGCCCCTTGCGGTAGCAAATGTACGCCGCAAGGAGAATAAGCGCCGTCAGCGCAAGAATAATCCAAAGAAAAACCATATAATCGCTCCGTTTTTATTAATATAAAAAGCATAAGCGCGAACGGCCAAAATGTCAACTGTCAAAACAGTAGCGTTGCAATAACTTAAGTAGTTTTTGTTGTTGATTACATTGTAGGAAAAATTGTTATAGAATAAATATCAAAATTTCTTGCATTCGACTTATTATTTATCAATTTTACAAATTTCTTTCCTAATGCTAGAATACGAACAACGAATAAAACAAACGGGAAATATGTTTAAGCCGACGGAAAGACTACACCGGCGGCGTGGGGAGGTTTTGCCTTTATATGTCTCAAAGTACAATAGGATTGATAATTCTCGCGGTTGCGGTGTTTTTGTACTGCACCGAGCTTATCCCGCTTTATGTTACGTCAATTCTGGCAACATTGGCGATGTTGTTCACAGGAATAATTGACTTTTCAACAGCGTATTCAAGCTTGGGTTCATCCACGATTTTGCTGATAGTCGGGATGTTTATTGTCGGAAAAGCTATTGCCGAAGTCGGCATAGCGGATATTATCGGCCGATTTTTGATAACTCGGCTTCGAGGGAGTGAACGCAGCGCGCTTGTGATTATATGTATATTCTCGGCGCTGTCGTGCTTTTTCATTAATCCGATAATTGTTGTTCCGATAATGCTTAATATTGTAGATGCGGTGAGTGCTGAATCCGAAGGAAAGATACGCCGCAAAATGCTTTATATGCCTATAGGTGCGGCATCGCTCTATGCTTCCACGTTTACAACTATCGGCACAACCAGTATGATGAATGCTTCAGCTCAACTTGCGGCCACGGAGTATGGGCGAGGAATGACCCTCTTTGAGCCGCTCATCGTAACATTCCCCGTGTGCATAATTGCCCTTATCTATATCGGAACGATGGGCTACGGTATTTCAAAGCGCGTATTTACTTTTGAAGAGGTTCCGCCGACAATCCCGGTGGTTACAAACAGAACCGAGTTTTCAAAGAGTAAGATTATTATAACGCTTGCAGTTTTTGCCCTTGCAATTGTCAGCTTTGTTATGGAGATTGTCCCTTACGGGGCAACGGCACTTTTGTGCGCAGTTATTTTGATACTGACAGGGTGCGTGAATGAAAAGGCTATAAACAGTATTGCATGGGATCAGATTTTTGTTATAGTTGGTTCGATAGGCCTTGGCGCGGGCGTGTCAGCGAGCGGAGCGGGCAAGGTACTTGCCGATGCGCTTGTCAGGCTTTGCGGCTCGCTCGGGAACTCTCCGTATTTTATGGCGTGCTTCATAATGTTTGTTTCAACGGTGCTTTCAAACTTTATGTCGAATAATGCCGCTGTTACCATTGTGTGTCCGATAGCCTTTGCTGTTGCGCGCGGGCTGGGATGCGATTTGCTTCCGTTTGCTTTGGCTTGCGGCGTTGGCTCTAATATATCCGAAAGCACGCCTATTTCTTGTGCGAATGTTACACTCACACTTCCGGCCGGATATCGCTTCAAAGACTATGTCCGTTACGGCGGTGTACTTAACCTAATCATATTTGCAGTGTGCTGTGTTACAATGTATTTCGGCTTCTTTATGTAAAAATATAAAATAAAAGCTCGCGGGAATTGCCTAAAAAGGCGATTCCCGCGAGCTTTTGTATCTTCACATTGAGCTTATATTACCATTTCAAATTTGTATTCCGGGTGCGAATTTACAAAACGCCCGATATTATCTATAAGCGGCTCATACAGCGGCGTAAGAGGAAAGTTTTTATTGTGAAGCGAACACGTGACGCGAGATAGGGGAACATCGCGGCATTCACGAAGCTCTATTGAGCCTTGGTTAAGTGCGGGGTAAGCAACCGAGTAGGGGAGAATTGCCCAAGCGTTCGGACGAATGAAGTATGAAGATAGATTGGGGTAGTTAATCGTGAAAACAGCCGGAGCGGGCTGGTTGCTGAAAAGCTTGTTGTGCCACTCGGTAAGCTCTGCGGTATAGCACGCCTTGCCGGGCTTGCCGATGTATATTTCGTCAGAGGTCAGGAGCGTGGCAGGGTCAACAACAGCGGGGTAATTGCTCCCTCTGGAGCACACAAATACCAATGGCTCTTGAAAAATCGGTGTAGCTACAACGGATTTGCTGGGGATAATCATGGAACAGAAACCAAAATCCAATTCGCCTTTTTCCAAAAGAGAGTAGCATTCGGAATAGATTGTGGAAAACACTTTAGGGAAGATTCGGTTGCCCAAAGCCTCTTGTTGTTGTATAAAGTCGAAAAGCACGTATTGAAGCACGGAAGCGCTTGTGCTGAGGGAACATCCTATTGCAAGAGTGGGAAGAACGGGGCGCATGAGCGTGTCGGTTGTTTCTTCATATAGACTGCTCCATTTCTCGCCCTTTTCGGCAAGCTTTTCTCCTTCTTCCGTAATCAAAAACTGTTTGCCGCCTTTTTTACGTTCAAAAAGAGTTACGCCCAGTTCATCTTCCAGTGCTTTTAGACGCTGTGAAAGCGTGGACTGTGTAACGAAAAGCTCCTCTGCGGCCTTTGATACGGAGTTATATTTTACAATTGTCTGAAAAGCAAACATATCATCTGTAGTCATGTTATAACTCCTTTCATATCAAAAGCTGAATGCCGGGCTGATGCCCTAAATAGCTGCGAATACAGCCGAAAAAGCGAGTGGTATTCTCTGAATACAGCTCATACTGAGAAGAGATTGCGTATATTGTGCGCGGCAACGGCCCGTCTGCCATTAGGCGGCTTTCCACCTCGCCTGTGCTGAGTATTGCGCGCCCAACGGAAACGGGAACAACGCTCCATGCGCCGGGAGAGCCGTTGCTGAGAAAGTGCGGTAAAAATTCTACGCTGTCGCACATGAGAAGCGGTTTGCCGCGTTCGGAAAAGTGTGTTCTGTGCCATGCTGTCAACGAGTCACCAGTGCTTACGTTGACATTGCGCCCAACATAGATTTCATCGTCTACGCACAATTCTTTTGAGGACAGCAGATAAGGATAATGGCTTCCTTTCGCGCAAAGGAACATATATTCTTCGGATATTATAGGCAGAGCGGTTGTGTATGACGGATGCCTACTGAAAGTGAAAAGTGCTAGCTGTGTTCTGCCCTGCATCATGCTTAAAAGCGTCTGATCATATGACGGTGTGCTTAAGAAAAGCTGTGTGGGGGCAAAGGCTTGTACCAGCGGAACATGAATTCGATTAATAAGATACGAATAAAGCGATTTTCCCATTGCAACGGAATATGTCGGCTTCTCCAAGGGGAAAAACTCGCCGCGCGTGTCTGCCCACAGCTCTGCCCAGCGGTATGCAAGAGGGATGAATCTGTGCCCCTGCTCGGTGAAAGTTACGGTTTGCTGACCGGGGCTGCTTTGAATAAGCTGAACGCCGAGCTCCGTTTCAAGTGAGATTATGTTGTATTTGCACGCGGTTGAGCTGATACCCATAGAGCGCGCGGCGTGAGAGATGTTCAAATGTTTACTCACGGCGATGAAAGAATTTATCTCTTCAAGCTTCATATAACCACCTTTTATTAAAGAATGTTTGTCCGCTAAATATATTTTTAACTAACTATAGCGATAAATCAGCGTCAATGCAAGCCGTGATACTCAACAAAAAAAGAGCTGTAAATTTGTGAGATGTGCCGAGAATGGCGTAAAAATGCGGGTTTGAACGCTATAAAGAGGGCGTTTCGGCGTTAATTAAGAATTCCGTGATTTATTAAAAATACAAACAATTTTACTTTCCGAGCGCCTTACGATAGTATTCAAATCAGCAAATGCCCTTTCTCATAATGTCGACAATGAGATAAACAGCGAAAAAACAGAAAGGTATTAGAATTATGGACAAGATTTATGAGCTTGCGGAGTTCTTGGAAAAGACAAGCTTTGAGGAGATACCGCCCGAAGCCGTTGAATCCGCAAAAACTCTGTTGCTTGACATCATTGCCACCATAACCGCAGGCAGTACCGCGCCGACCTGCCGCGAGGTGGAGGCGCTTTATGCAAAGCGCGGCGGTGCGCCGGAAAGCCATATCCTCGTATACGGCGATAAAGTTCCCGCGGCCAGCGCTGCCTTTGTTAACACCCTCATGGCGCATTCCAGAGACTTTGACGATACCCACGAGGAAGCCATAATCCATACGGGCGTGTCCGTTGTGTCTACAGCTTTGGCGGTTGCCGAGCAGGTGGGCGGCGTAAGCGGCAAGCAATTTTTGAAAGCTATTGTAATGGCGGTAGATGTGTTTACGCGTCTTGCTTTAGCGTCTGAGCTGTCCGTTTATGAAAGCGGCTGGGTGTTTACATCGCTCTTTGCTTATTTTGCAAATGCGATGTCTGCAAGTCTCCTGCACGGTCACAATGCCGAGCAGATAGTTAACTCCGCCGGTATTGTTCTCAGCCAAGCCTCGGGTATTCATCAGGTTGTCAAAGATTCCGCTTTCACTAAGAGAATGCAGCCTGCGTTTGCGGCAAAGGCCGCAGTCGAGGCCGCCGAGCTTACCGAAATCGGCGTTGGTGGGTGCAAGAATGTGCTTGAGGGAGCGCAAGGACTTTACAAGGTCTATTTCCGTCGCAAATTTAACCCGGAGACCATTGTGGCAGACCTCGGCAAAAAGTATTACATCAACGAGCTTTCCTATAAGCCCTATCCCAGCTGCCGCTTTACTCACAGCGCTATTGACGATGTGCGTATTCTCGTAAAGAAGTACGGCATTAAGCCCGAAGAGATAACCGGAATTGATGTGGAAACTACGGATCAGTGCTACATGACGGTTATTGACCCGCTGCCCGTTCGCCAAAATCCTAAGAGCGTCGTTGAGGGTCAGTTCTCTATACCGTTTACCATGTGCTCCGCTATCGTAAACGGCACGGTTGACATGAATACCTTTGAAGAGGCAAACCGCAACAATCCCGAAGTTTTGCGTCTCACGGCTTTGGTGCATCCGAGCGTCAATGAAGAGATAGATAAAGAATTCCAGCACGGTATAGGCCCGTCTCGCGTAACCATTCACACCGAGCGCGGCGACTTCACCGAGTTTGTTACCAAGCCTAAGGGACACTATGAAAACCCGATGACCAAGGATGAAATCCTTGAAAAGCTCTTCGGTGTAAAAACCGCCTCTGCTTGCCCTGTTAAAGACGGCGGCTTTGAAAACATAGTGAGCCTTGTTGATAAGCTTGAAACTTTGGATGATATCTCTCCGCTATTCGCCGCAATAGACGAAGCGTATGCCCGTTGATTTAACAGCGAAAAAATTAATATAAAACAAAAGAGAGAAAGGAACGTATCATGGAAAACACACGCAAGAAATCATATTATTACGTGCTGACGGTGTTCCTCGGAACGTTTATGATGTTCCTCGGCACACAGAGCAGCGCAGGCTTCAGCATTATAGTAAACTCACTAAAGTCTACTTATAATCTCACCGGCACGGCATCATCTTTCATCTTCACCGCAAAGAATATATGCGCATTCATTTTCGTAATGTTTGCAAACAAATACTACGAAAAGCTCGGACTTAGGCTCGGTATTGCCCTTTCTTATGTTTACGGTATTATCGGCCTTTTGATTCTTCGCATTTCAAACGGTAGCCTTGTGCTTATCTACCTTGCCGCCGTTTTCATCGGCGCAATGTACGCTTTCTGCATGATTCTCCCTATGGCTCTGCTTATCCGCACTTGGTTTAATAAGCACAGAGCACTTTGCATGGCTATCTGCTCTGCCGGTACCGGCCTCTCCACTTATCTGCTTTCTCCGTTTCTTCAGTCCCGCATTGCCGCCGAGGGCATGAACGGCGCATACAACACGCTGATGATATTCTTCGCTGTCGGTGCGGTTGTGATGTTCCTGCTTCTGCGCAGCAAGCCGAGCGATGTCGGCCTTGAAATCTACGGCGGTGCAGATTATGTTGAAGCCGGAAAGAGCGGCATCAAGAAAGTTGCGCTTACCAAGACTAACAATACCGCCGTTGTTATATTCATTATCTGCGCCGGTCTTATGGGCTTTGCCGCACCTCCCGCACAGCAGCACCTTGTTCTTCACTTCAACGCTGTCGGCTTTGACAGTATGTATGTTGCAAAGTGCTATTCTTATGTCGGCCTTGCTCTTCTCATCTCCAAGCCGCTGCTTGGCGTGTTGTCTACCAAAATCCGTTTCGGCGTACTCAGCGTTATTTATCTCACGCTTTACATCATCTCTTATGTAGTATGCTGCTTCTTCGGCGCGGCTCAGTGGGCACCTATGGTGGCTTGTGTTGTCTACGGTATCGGCGGGCCTATCTGCTCCTTGGGTTACACCAACTGGGTTGCAGACTTCTCCACGATTGACGACTATTCCAAGAAAGTCAAGAATGCACAGCTTTCCTACCAAGGCTGCGAGATTATCGGCTCTCTGATTCCGGGCGTTATCTTCGATGTTACGGGTTCTTACGGCGGCTACTACGGCATTGCTGCTGCGTTCACTGTCGTTATCATGGTGTGCGTTATCCGCTTCTATGCCGGACGCAACAAAATGATAGCTGCTGAAGCTTAAATATTCATCTCACCTCACTCCTCGCGTGTTACTATGCGGCAATTTCGCCGCATAGTAACAAAAACAAATATGAAAGGATATTCTACTATGCCCGAAATACTTGACAGCGCTCAAAAAATGGCGAAAAGAGCTGTTGCGCTTAAATTTGAAGATCTCTCGGCAAAAGAAGTTGCTTATGCAAAGCAGTCTATTATGGACTGTATAGGCGTAATGATAGCCGGTGCAACCCTTGGCGGAAAGTCCAAGGATGTTGTAAACATGATGATAGAGCAAGGCGGCAAAGAAGAAGCCACTATTTTCGGCACGGGTAAAAAAGTCCCTCTCGAATCTGCTGCGGTTGCAAACGGCGGTCTTGCTCATACTCTTGACTATGATGATGCGGTTGACGAAACCGGCTGCCATCCGACTGCCGCTGTCTTGCCGTCCACTCTTGCCGTTTGTGAAGCGGAGCATCGTTCCGGCAAAACGCTTATTGAAGCTGTTACTGTCGGCTCTGATATGAACACGCGTATGGGGCTGACCTCTCCCAAAACTATTATTGAGTTCGGCTGGCTCGGACCTCAGATGAAAGGTGCATGGGCGGCTGTTGCGGGAGCGGCAAAGGCATACGGTTTTGATTATGAGACTACCGTGAATGCTTACGGCCTTATGCTCCAGCAAAACTCCGGCACAACTCAGGTGCTCGATGAGGGCGGCAACGACTGCCGCGAGCTTTATCAGTGCTTTGCTCAGAAAGACGGTATTTTTGCCGCTATCCTTGCCAAAAACGGCATACGCGGCCCGAAACAGATTTTCAACGGCAAGCACGGCCTTTTCAATCAGTTTTACGAAGGGCGCGGCACTACGGATTACAGCTTCGTAGATGTAAAAGAGGGTGATCCTTGGCTGACTACGATGGCTATTTATAAGGCATGGTCGTCCTGCCGTTGCACCCACGGCTTTATAGACGGTTTGAGAATCCTTATGCGTGAAAATGGCTTCACCGGTGCGGATATTGCAAGCGTCAAGTGCGGTGTCGGCAAGCTCGGCGTAAACCTCTGCCAGCCTAAGGAAGTCAGATATGCTCCCGCAGTCGGCGCAGATGCGCGTTTCTCAATCCCGTTTACGGTCGGCTGCACATTAACTTACGGCAATGTTACTCTTGCAAACTTCACCGATGAAGGCATCAGCGATGAAAAAGTTCTCAAGACTATAGAAGAGAAATTCAATTGGTATGCCGATGAAGAGCTGCTCAATGACCCCAACGGCGTAGAGGGCGCAAAAATTTATGTGACGCTTAAAGATGGTAGAGAGTTTTATTATCTCAACACCGATCCTATCGGCGGCACCAATAACCCCATGACGCAGGATGATATGATAGCCAAGTTCAAAGATTGTTGCTCTCATGCGGCAAAGCCGATGAGCGAGGAAACGGTCAACAAGCTTATTGATTTGTGCCTGCACTTGGAGGATGTTGCGGATGTAAATGAGATAATAGACCTTGTCCGCTGATATAATTTGCTTTTTACCAAAGTAGACCCCATAAAGTAAAGGGCGGCAGCTCCGATATTTCGGAGCTGCCGTCTGACCTCTATAAAAAACAGGAGCGTTATATAAACTAACGCTCCTGTAACATCTTTTATTACTTGCCG
>CAYRPD010000007.1:0-28777 GCA_964426095.1 uncultured Oscillospiraceae bacterium
TAATCTAAATTAAAAAGGGATACGCTCCGCAGTGCGAACTGCGGAGCGTATTTTTGCTGTCTAAATAAACAAAAGCGAAGGTTCCTTCTCAAATTAACAATAAATTAAACTTTCGTGTAATTTATTGTTGCGTTTAAGTATTTCTTGTGATATGTTATAATAATATAAAATGCTGCTTATTCAAGAGGTGTACTATGGCTGTAAGTTATAATAAATTGTGGAAACTCCTTATTGATAAAAATATGAAGAAAAAAGAACTTGGCGAAGCTGCGGGGATAAGCAATACACTAATTGCTAAACTTGGTAAGAATGAAAACGTTACAGTAGAAGTGCTTGTGAAAATATGTGTTGCTCTTGATTGCAGAATAGAAGATATAATGGAAATAGTCCCCGAGGAAAAGCAAGCAATATAAAGAAAGGATATTTAAAATGAAAACATTAAATAAGCCTACATATATTAGCTTGTTTAGTAGCGCCGGTATAGGTTGTTACGGTTTCAAGTTAGAGGGGTTTGAATGTATCGCTACTAACGAACTTATTACAAGAAGATTAGATGTTCAAAAATATAATAAAAAGTGCAAATATGAGAGTGGTTATATTTGCGGTGATATCACAGAAGAAGCTACAAAAAATGCGCTTTACGACCAAATCTCTCTTTGGAAGAAAAAAGAGGGGCTTTCTCGTGTTGATGTTGTGGTTGCTACACCGCCCTGTCAGGGTATGTCTGTTGCAAATCACAAAAAGAGTGAAACCGAAATTATACGCAATTCATTGGTTGTAGAATCTATTAAAATAATTAAGCAGATAAATCCCCGCTTCTTTATTTTTGAGAATGTACCTGCTTTTATGAAAACAATCTGCACAGATATTGATGGTGAACAAAAAACTATTGCAGCTGCAATTGAAAAAGACTTGGGTCAGTTATACTCATACACATCACGTGTGATTAATTTCAAAAACTATGGTGCGTGTTCAAGCCGTCAGCGTACAGTTGTAATTGGAGTGTCTAAAGATTTCGCTGATGAAATTTCTCCGATAGAGTTATATCCCGATCTTTGCAAAGAGCGCACACTAAGAGAAGTAATTGGAGATTTAAGGCCTTTAAAAGAATTTGGCGAGATTGACGAGAAAGATATTTATCATTCTTTCAGAGTTTATCCTGAACATATGAGAGTGTGGCTCTCAGATATAAAAGAGGGGCAGTCTGCGTTTGATAATGCAGATGATTCTAAAAAACCTCATCGTATTGTTGACGGTAAAATAGTTATTAACCAGCAAAAAAATGCGGATAAATACACTCGCCAATATTGGGATAAAGTCGGCCCGTGTATTCACACAAGAAACGATCAATTGGCAAGTCAAAACACTGTTCATCCTTGTGACGATAGAGTTTTCAGCATAAGAGAACTTATGCTTATGATGACTGTTCCTTGCTCGTTTAAGTGGGTGGAAACAGATTTTGAAATTCTTAATAATCTATCAACCGAACAAAAAAGAACTTTTCTGAAGAAAGAAGAAATCAAGATTCGCCAATCGTTAGGCGAAGCGGTTCCTACCGTGATTTTTCAAGCAATCGCAAAGAAAATTTCAGCTGCATTAGATCATTCACCGCTTAATACTGCAACAATTAATAAGGTGGTATCATCTGACAAACTGTCCGAAGTTGATAATTTGAAGAGTTTTATTGTCAATAACCCTATGAATTTATCGGCTGCAACATTGGGGAAAATCGCAGAAATGGCGAATACAAGCCGCACGGATAATGCCGCTTTCTTTACAAGCAAAACCCTTATTACTGAAATTATCAAAGCTTTGCCAGATATTGATAAAGAAACAGTTCGTATTCTTGAGCCGTCTGTGGGTGTTGGCAACTTTCTACCTCTTATTATAAAAAAGTTTGAAGGGAAAAGAATAATACTTGATGTAGTGGACATTGACGAGCATAGTTTAGAATTTGCTGAACTAATACTAAGAAATTACAGTGTTCCAAACACCTGCACGATCAATTATATTCACGATGATTTCCTGCTTCATAATTTTGAAGAAAGATATGATTACATAATTGGAAATCCTCCTTTTTTCAAAATAAAGTCCTCGAACAAACTGCTCGGTATTTATCGCAGTAATGCCATTAACAAAGCAACGACAAATATCTGTTCTTTCTTTTTAGACAAGGCTATTAATCTTGGCAATTATGTAGCTCTAGTTTTTCCGAAGTTCTTGTTAAATACTCCGGAGTTTACCCCTACAAGAAATTACCTCTCGGAAAAGGCAATTGACTGCATTATTGACTTTGGCGAAAAAGGATTCCCCGGCGTACTTGTAGAGACTTTAGCGATTTTTATTAACAATCTTGCTCGCCCGTCAAACACACGAGTTGCATCTATTACGCACGGCAAATATATGTCTCAATCTCAAAAGTATATCTTTGACGAAAAGCTTCCGTATTGGATTATTTACCGCGATGAGCAATTTGATTCTGTTTGCAAAAAACTTGATTTTAATGTTTTTAAGGTTTTTAGGGATAGACAAATAACAAATAATCTGCTTTCTGATTCGGGCGATATTCGCGTGTTAAAATCACGTAATATAAGCGATGACGGAAAAGAAATAATTGATTTGAGTTATTATGATTCTTATATTGCTTATGATGTATTAAAAGAATTAGCGGTGTTTGAATACTTAGACCGAGATGATGTGTATTTGACACCGAATATGACATATAAGCCTCGTATGATGAAAAAGCCGAAAAATTGTGTGGTAAACGGTTCTATAGCAATATTGATACCTAAAGATAACATTATTCCTGCTGAAAAACAAATGGAGTACTTCTCTACCGAAGAATACCGCGAGTTTTATCAGATTGCGAGGAATTATCAGACAAGATCATTAAATGTTGATGCGTGTTCCGTTTTTTTCTATGGTTTGCTGAGAGAAAAAGATAAAAAAACTCCTATAACTGAAAAATTCAGAGAAGAAGATAATTATACTCAGCTTACACTTTTTAATATGAAATGAGGCAATGTTATGCTAACTCAAAAAGATATAATTGATTTTTGCGATCAACATGACTATGACATAAGGAAATCCGGCAATGGCAGATGGATAGATCAAAAATGTGCAGCAGATGTAGTTACCGTAGTTGCAGATTGTATTTATAACTATGCGCTTCAAGATGAGGATGGAGTTTTTACAACTCCTGAAATCTGGCATTATGACTATACCGTCGAAAATGTTGAAGCGATTTTCAAGAAACCCGGTGTTGAAAATGATGCAGCAAAGAATGAGTATGATAAGTTTTTTCAGCAACCGATGGAAATGCTTGCAAACGCAAATGTTTTGAAGAAAACCAAGCGAGGAAATCGAAATTTTTATCAGGTAAACAATATGAAAGTGCTCGAATACATTGCTTTGCGTGAACGTAATGCATTGTTTTTCTTGAAAACCTATATTGAGAAAACTTTGCGAGACAGTGGTATTTATTCGGATTTTGAAGCATTCTATAGAACTCAAACCAAAGATGCCTACCAACACGTTAAAGAGGTTTTTTCGGATTTCATTATTAGAAACACCAAAATCAATGGTGTTGTTGAATGTAACCGTATTTTTATCAAGGTTTTAAATCCGCTGGCATATTTCAACAACTCACGCGGTACTGAAAAAGGCAGATTGTCTGAGCAAATCATTACATACGATATGTTGATGTATAACCGCAATAATTTTAGAGATGTATATGCGGATAAACCAAAGGGAATTACACGAAAAGAGTATGCAGTTGCACACCCTGTCGAAGTGAACGAGGCTTATTATCATTATCAGTCTGCTAAAGCAAAAAGATTCTTGCGTTTGTTCAACGATCAAAATCGCGGAGGGCAAACCGAGCATCTTGAAACTGCTCATATGCAAGATAGGGCTATTCATATGCATCACATTTTCCCCGAAGCGATGTATCCTGAAATTTGCTATTATTTAGAGAATATCATTGCCCTCACTCCGACACAGCATTTGAATTATGCACATCCGAACGGTCGTACACAGGAAATCGACGAGCAGTACCAACACTTACTTCTGCTTTCCAAGGCGGAACGAATTTGCGAGAATCTGACAAATGCAGCGGCAGAAAAAATCTATGAGTTCTCTAATTTCTTATTTGTTCTTAACGTTGGCTTTGATAATGATGATGTGTTGGAAATTGCAGATATGGATTTCTGCTCCGTTATTAATGCTATTAATTTACATTATGCGGCATGATTCCATTGCAAACATCAAAATAAAGATAGTCTTATGCCAAAAGAAAAATGATACAATAAGCGTAAAAAAGCGCGTCGAGAAAGCAAGCTCGGCGCGCTTTTGATATTTTTGCCCGTTCGGGAGATACTAGCGGTATTAACTATACAAGCGGGGGATTTACAATGAAAAAGCTCGGCACACAAACAGCGGAGCTGACGCACAGGCCGTGCGTGACGGCTTCGGCGGCGGCAGTGGGTAAGCGCGAGGGCGCAGGGCCGCTCAAGGCGTGCTTTGACCTGATATCCGAGGATTCGTATTTCGGTGAGGCAAGCTGGGAAAAGGCCGAGGCGCATATGCAGAAAGCTGCGTTCACGCTCGCCTGCAATAAGGCCGACATCGCGCCCGCCGCGCTTGACGCGGTAATCGCCGGGGATCTTCTCAACCAGTGCATAAGCTCCACCTTTGCCCTTGCCGCCACGGGCGCGCCGCACTTGGGGATATACGGGGCGTGCTCAACAATGGCCGAGGCCTTGGCGCTCGCGGCAATGCTTGTTGACGGCGGGTACGGCGAGCATATATGCGCGGCCACGGGGTCGCACTTTTGCACGGCCGAGCGGCAGTACCGCTTCCCCTTGGAGTACGGCGGCCAGCGTACCCCCACCTCACAGTGGACGGTTACGGGTGCGGGCGCGGCGATAGTGGCGAAATCCGGCGCGGGCAGCGCGATAACGCACGTCACGCTCGGCAAAATCGTGGATGCCGGGATTACGGACGCGAACAACATGGGTGCGGCGATGGCACCGGCGGCTTACGACACGCTCACGGCGCATTTTAAGGATACAGGCCGCACGCCTGAGTACTATGACGCGATATTCACCGGGGATCTCGGCGCGCTGGGGCATGATATCTTATCCTCGCTCTTTTTAGAGGACGGGGTAAAGCTCGGCACAAGGTACATGGACTGCGGCACGCTCATTTACGATTTGCGCACGCAGGATGTACACGCGGGCGGCTCGGGCTGCGGGTGCAGTGCAAGCGTGCTGTGCGCGCATATCCTGCCCGCGATTAGAAAAGGTGTGTGGAAGCGGGTGCTTTTCGCCGCCACGGGCGCACTCATGAGCACCACAAGCGCCCAGCAGGGGCAGAGCATACCCGGCATATGCCACGCCGTGGCGCTGGAAAGAGAGGGATAGGCATGGGGAGTATATTGGACTATATAAAGGCGTTCGCCGTGGGCGGTATGCTGTGTGTGATAGGGCAGGTGCTCATTGACTGCACCAAGCTCACTCCCGCGCGCATTTTGACAAGCTATGTCGTGGCGGGCGTGCTGCTGGGCGCAGTGGGGGTGTATCAGCCGCTTGTCGATTTTGCGGGCGCGGGCGCAACCGTACCGCTGACGGGCTTCGGCAACACGCTTGCAAAGGGCGTGAGCAAGGCCGTGGGCGAAGCGGGGCTTTTGGGCGCGTTCACCGGCGGGTTTACGGCCTCGGCCGGGGGTATATGCGCGGCGGTATTCTTCGCGCTGGCGGTTGCGCTTGCCTTTAAGCCGAAAGATAAGAATAAATAGCCCCTCGGCACTCAAACCGAGGGCGGCGAGATGCGAAAAACGGCAAAACAAAAAGGAACGGCGCAGACCGTTCCTTTTCGCTTTATATGGTTGAGGACAAAATGAAAAAGATGAAAAACTGTTACTTGCGAGTATTAATATACCCAAAAGATGTTTCAAGATAAATATAGATTATGTTACAGAAATGTTAAATGAAAAAATAGTTTACATAAAATATTTCCAATTGCCGATTATAGGGTGAAAACCGTTGATTTTAGGCGTGTTTGGGAAAACGTGAGCACCCGCCGACACGGGGCAAAGGGCGCTCAATCAAAGCTGAGATTCCACACAAAATCGCTCGGAAGCGGGCAATCTGCGGCGATGTAGCTTTGCCCTTTTTCGCTCTCCTGCCAAAGCTCCGCCGTGGGGCAAGCGAGCGCCGCGCCCACTGCGGCGGCATACGCGCACAGCGTTTCCGGCTCTGCTTTGCCCAAAAGCTCCCGCACAACGGCCTTGCCGTTTTCGACATACGCCGCCGCGATTGCACCCTCACCCACGGCGTACAGCCCGCCGCCGTATTCGCGCAGCATGGCGTTTTCAAATTTCATGGAAGCGGGGGAGAGGCACAAATGCGGCTTTGCGGCGAGTATAGCTTCTCTCCGTGTGAGGTATTCTTCGGCGGAAATGGGCGCGACCTCGGCAAGGGCGCGGCTTTCAAGCTCGGTTTTTGCGCGGTAAAGACGATATTTTACGCCGAGGATATCCTCATACCATGCGTATAAGCTCTCTTCCACCGGGAGCGTGGCGATTATATCCGCGCCGAGAGTGTAGGCAAGCTCTCGCGCGGCAAGCGTGACCCTGCGCCCTATCCCGTGCGAGCGGTATTTTTCACCTACTCCCACGCCGTAGATGTAGCCCACGCGCGCGGGGGGATTAGGGGGTGTAATAATGCTCTGCCCTGTGAGCGCGTAAGCCGCGCCCGCAATGCGCCCATTTATTTCAGCGACAACGCCGCCGCCGAGCGTGGGGAGTGCGGCAAAGAACGCGCTTATAAAGCCCTCGGTGTCGCCGAAGCACTCTCCCCAAAGCGCACCGAGCGCGGCAAAATCACGCTGCTCTGCCCGGCGCAAACTAACTTCGCTCATGCGTCCTCCTCGGCGACCCAAAGCGCCGTGTATTTTTTCAAAAGGTATTCGGGCTTGTAGGATTGCTTTGAAAAGCGCAGCGGTTCAAGCCCCATGTCGTCCTCGCGGTTGAGGTAGAGGAGTGAAGGGTGCTTTGCTAAAAGCATACGCGCCAGCTCTCGGCACACCATGGGGTATGCGCCGTTTATGCTGCCCTCGGCCTTTTCAAAGTGCACATCAAATGTGTCCGCGTTCACCATTTCGCCCACGGTGAAGCCCACTATCCGCTCCCCGATATACAGCACCCCGCCCTCTAAGCCGAGCCGCTCATACGCGGCAAAGGCGCGGATAATCGCGTCATGCTCGGCGGAGATGCTTTTTTCCAAGCGCTCGGAGTTTTCTTCCGTCCAAATATCCAGCATATCAAGACAGCCGGGGATATGCTCACGCGTGAGCGGGACAAAGCGCCAGTCGTTTTCCGCTTCAAAGCGGTTGCAGTGGTTTTTCTTCGAGTGCAGCGCCTTGCCGGAGTAGGTGGCGAGCCTTTGCGCGGAGTAGATATAGTCAAAATAATCCGTGTCGTCCGTGTACTCAAAAGCGCCGGGGTATTCGCGCTCGAGCATAGCCTTGTGCTCTTCCGTCACGCCGTGCAGACGGAAAGGATAGCCCTTTTCGCGCGCGTATTCGCGCAGCGCCTCTATCGCGGGGCGAAGCGCCCCCGTGCCGATGGGGAAAGCAAAGCTGGGGTGACCCTCGTAGCGGAGCTTTGTCAGCATACGCTCGCCATGGCGGCAGACGAGCTGGCGAAAGGCCTTGTCCCAAATGTAAATGTTGCCGAAATTATAATCAGCGCTTCGGCTGCCCTCGGCAAATACTATTTCGTCCACCCAAGCCTTGTCGCAAAGGGTGACGGTTTTGAATTGAAGCATAGGGTAAAAATCAGTCCTGTTTATTGTAAGTATGGGTGCAAATTCGGCGTATTTCTCTTCTCAAAATACGCAAATCCGTGAACGCCTCCGGGCGCTTAAAGGGGTCGCGCAAGAGCGCGGAGGGGTGGTACATCGCCATGTAGCGGCGCGAATCAATGTCAAACCAGTCTCCGTGGTCGCGTGTGATGCGAAAATCGGGGTCAATAAGCCCCTGCGCCGCGATGCGCCCGAGGCACACCACGATTTTCGGGTTTATGAGCGCAATTTGCCTGTCGAGCCATTCGCGGCAGGCGCGCCGCTCCGTCTCCTGCGGGTCGCGGTTTTTCGGCGGGCGGCATTTAACCATGTTGGCGATATAAACCTGCGTTCTGTCAAGGTCTATCATCTCCAGCATTTGATCGAGAAACTGCCCGGCAGGGCCGACAAAGGGAATGCCCTGAATGTCCTCCTGCTCGCCCGGCCCCTCGCCGATGAGCAGTATTTCGGCGTTCTCGTTGCCCGTGCCGAAAACAATGTGTTGCCGCTCCTCGCACAAACGGCAGCGCCGACACTCGGCGCAGTCCGCGCGCAGCTTATCCCAAGAATCCAAGGCTCATTCCTCCGTTCTTCGCGCGAGAGACAGCAAAAGCTCTCGCCGGTTGTTGTCAGGGTATTCTATCACGTAATCCAAAAGAAAGCGAAGCATTTCGCCGATTTCGCGCCCTTTCAGGCCGAGATCCAGCAGGTCATCGCCCGTGACGGCCAAATGCTTCATTGAAAAGCATTCTCCGCTTTTCAATACGGCCTTAAGCTCCTTATAACAGCTCCCCGTGCCGCGCAAAAGGTCATGGCATTGCGCGGCGCAGGTAACGCTGTCCACGCCGTATTTGCTCAAAAACCGCTTCCACTGCGCGCGCGAGGCGGGCTTGTCGCCTTGCAGCATGATTTCCGCCTGTGTGCAGCAGCGTATTGTGCGCCCGTCCAGCCGAAGCGCGGTCAAAAACATCTCGGCGGATGAAATGCAGTCACAGCGAAGAAGAATCGTACACAGGCCGCACCAACGCGCAAGCGCCTTGCGCGGCAGCTTATCAAGGCGGGCAAATAGCGCGCAATCCGCCGGGCGGCGCAGCAAAAACGCATCCAACAGCCCCAAGTCTATTACCTTTGCAATGCTCTCCGGCGCGTGCGTGAGCAGAATTTTTTCTATCTCCTCGCGTACTCGCTCCGGCGAAAGGGAGCTTGCAAGCTCCGCTTTTGTGCAAATGGCGGCCATGGTGGCCGGTTCTATCTCAAAGCCGAGGCGCGCGGAAAAGCGAAGCGCGCGGAACATACGCAAAGCGTCCTCTTCAAAGCGCACCTCCGGCGCGCCCACACAGCGGATAAGCCCGGCCTTTATGTCCTCCACGCCGCCGAAAGGGTCGGCAATCAGCCCGTCCGGGGGCAGGGCAATTGCGTTCATGGTGAAGTCGCGGCGACTGAGGTCGGCGTTCAAATCGCTCACAAAGTGCACGGCCTCCGGGTGGCGGTGGTCGGTGTAGCCGCCGTCTGCGCGAAAGGTGGTGACTTCCACGTGGCGGGAGTTGACGCAAACGGTGACGGTACCGTGCTTTAAGCCCGTGGTGATGCATTTGGGGAAAATCTCAAGCACCTGCTGCGGCAGGGCGCTGGTGCAAATGTCCCAATCCTGCGGGTGAACACCGAGTATGATATCCCGGACGCAGCCGCCCACGAGATAGGCCAAATGCCCGTGCGATTGAAGCGTGATAAGCACTTGGCGAACGTATTTAGGGGGTGTAATATTCTGCATGGCGTATATTCCTGAGTAATTGTTCTTGCAATGGCGGCAGAGAAATAGTATAATAATATAGTTATGTAATAATGAAGAGTGTTTTTCTGCCCGCCCTCATTTAGATTTTAGCATTTTACGCGGGCAATATCAATAACTTTTGCAGCAGGAGTGTATAGGTATATTATGATAGATTTCGATAATTATATGTCCCCCGGAAGAAAGGGTCATCTTGTGGGTATAGGCGGGGTTTCCATGTCGTCCCTGGCCGAGGTGCTTGTCGGCATGGGGCTTGATATCACGGGTTCGGATATGAACGACACGAATCCGAATGTCGTTTCCCTGCGAGAAAAGGGGATTAAAATCTTCGTCGGCCACAGTGCGGATAATATCGCCCCGGATGTGGACTTCGTTGTGCGCACCGCCGCTGTCCACGATGAAAACCCCGAAATCTGCCGCGCGCGTGAGTTGGATATCCCCGTTTTCGAGCGCACCCAGGCTTGGGGCGCGATATCCAAGGACTATTCCAACGCCCTTTGCATTTCCGGCACTCACGGCAAAACCACCACGACCTCTATGTGCACCCATATCCTTATGGCCGCCGAGAAAGACCCGACTGTCATGATAGGCGGCACGCTGCCCCTCTTAAAAGCGGGGCATCGCGTAGGCCACGGGAACACCATTATAATGGAAGCCTGCGAATATTATAATTCGTTCCTCTCTTTCCACCCGACCGTGGCCGTCATTCTCAACGTCGAGGCCGACCATTTGGACTTTTTTAAGGACTTGGGCGATGTGGAGCATTCTTTCCGCTCCTTTGCCGAGCGCACCCCGGAGGATGGCTATGTTGTGGCAAACTATGATGATGCCAACACCATGCACACCTTGGAGAACATTGACCGCCGCGTCATCACCTTCGGCCTTTCGCGCGAGGCGGATGTATATGCGGAGAATATAGAGTTTATCGGCGCAAATTCGCACTTTGACATAATGTATAAGGGACGGTTTTTCACGGATGTTACCCTGCACGTGCCGGGGCTGCACAATGTCAAAAACGCCCTTGCCGCGACGGCGGCGTGTATATGCGTGGGCGTGCGCCCAAGTTCGGTGAAGTACGGCCTTGCCGGGTTTACCGGCGCGGGACGCAGGTTTGAGTTCAAGGGCAAATATAACGGCGCTGATGTTTATGACGATTATGCCCACCACCCCGGCGAGCTTAAAGCGCTCTTGGACGCGGTGGAAAAGCTCAACTATAAGCGCACTATCCTCGTTTTCCAGCCGCACACCTATTCCCGCACGGCGGCCTTGTTTGAGGACTTTGTAGCCCAGCTCAAGCGCCCGGATCTCCTGCTCCTTGCGGAAATCTACGCCGCGCGCGAAAAGAACACCATAGGTATTTCCTCTTCCGCCCTTGCCGAGCGCGTGGACGGGGCGAGCTTTTACCCCAGCTTTGGCGAGCTTGAGGATGCCTTGCGTGCTCTCGCTCAGCCCGGCGATATCGTGCTCACTGTCGGCGCGGGCGATGTTTACCGCATAGGCGAGCATATTGTAAAGTGAATATAAGGCCGTTTAGGCCGAGAAAAACGCCGCGTTCGCAATGAACGCGGCGTTTTGATATGTATATTTAATTGCCGTAGCCGGAGAGAAACTGGCGCGTTCTCTCCTCGTGGGGATTGTCGAAAACCTCTTCGGGCGTGCCCTGCTCGGCGATGCACCCGCCGTCCATGAATAAAACCCTGTCGGAAACGGCCTTTGCAAAGCTCATTTCGTGCGTCACCACCACCATTGTCATCTTCTCGCTTGCAAGCTGACGAATGACATTCAGTACCTCGCCCGTAAGCTCCGGGTCAAGGGCGCTGGTAGGCTCGTCGAAGAACAGCACCTCGGGCGTGAGCGCGAGGGCGCGCGCAATCGCCACGCGCTGCTGCTGCCCGCCGGAGAGCTGATGAGGGTAGTAGCTTAGCTTATCGCCGAGGCCGACACGGCGCAAAAGCTCTTCCGCCTTTGCCGTGACCGCGTCGTTTATCTCTCTGCGCCGCGCGCGATAATCGGGCTGCGCTTTGGCTTGCAGCTTCGGCGCAAGGGCGACATTTTCAAGCGCGGTATACTGCGGGAAAAGGTTAAAGCTTTGGAAAACAAGGCCGAAATGAAGCCTGTTGCGGCGTATCTCTTCCTCGCTGAGCTTGTTGTTACCCTCGGAGGAATAGAGGGTTTTCCCGTTTACGGTGATAAGGCCGCTGTCGGGGATTTCGAGAAAGTTCATGCAGCGCAAAAGCGTGGTTTTTCCGCCGCCGGAAGGACCGATTACGGAAAGAGTTTCGCCACGCTCCATGGAAAAGTCGATACCCTTTAATACTTCCAGCTCGCCAAAGCTCTTTTTAAGCTCTTTTACTTCAAGCAAAGCCATGCTCCTGCCTCCTTACACTTTGAAATAGTCCAGCTTCTTTTCAAGCCGACCCAAAAGCACCGTCAGTATGCCGCTGAACACGAGATAGTATACGCCCGTGAAGAAAAGCGGCCATATGATACCGGCGGACTTGATAAACGCCTGCCCGTTCCACATCACTTCGTATACGGAGATAACGCGGACAAGGGAAGTGTCCTTTACGAGCGTTATAATCTCGTTGCCCATGGGCGGCACAATGCGCTTTATAACCTGCATAAGCGTTACGCGGAAGAAAATCTGCGTGTTCGTCATGCCCAGCACCTGCCCGGCCTCGCGCTGCCCGTGCGGAACGCCCTCTATGCCGCCGCGGAATATCTCGGAGAAGTAGCAGGCGTAGTTAAATATAAACGTAACCATAGCCGCGATAAAGCGCCCGTTTGACCCGCTGCCCCACCAGTTGTTGCCCAAGAGTATGCCCGGGCCGAAGTAGATTATCAAAAGCTGAAGCATAAGGGGCGTGCCGCGAATGACCCACACCACAAGCTTTGTCAAAAGGCTCAGGGGTTTAAAGCGGCTCATCGAGCCTAAGGATATTATCAGCCCCAAGGGGATCGCGCCCAGAAGCGTGAGCGCGAAAATCTCAAGCGACTTCAGAAAGCCTTGAGTAAGCGATGCTAAAACGGTCAGAAACATGGTTAACCTCTTATGTATTATATAATATCAGTCAGCCAAGCAGAGAGGGGCGCGCCCTCTCTGCTTGGTATTCAACGCGTTGCCGCGCTATTGTACACTAAATGTGCTTACTTTGCAATAACGGATTCCTGCACGCCGTAAACGGTGGCGGTTTCGATCATGCTGCCGTCGGCATAAGCGGCCTTGAAGAACTCATTGAGCTTTCCGGCAAGGTCGCTGCCCGTGCGGAAGCCCACGCCGTACTCTTCGCTTGTCAGCTCCACGGTGTAAGTGAGGTCGGGGTAGCTCGTGCCCTCGCCTATCATCGCACCGGCCATAAGAAGGTCGATTACGCAAGCGTCAGCCGTGCCGGCTTTGACTTCCATGAGTGCCGCTGCCTGATTCTGCACCGCAACCGGCTCTATGCCAAGCTCTTTAACCGCGGCTTCGCCCGCAGAACCCGCTTCAACCGCAAATGCAAGCTCGGAAAGGCTGTCAGCCGTCTGATACTTGTCGGCAACCTCTGCCTTGACGACTACCACTTGGGCGTTGTTGCAGTAGGCTTCGGAGCAAGCCATGGAGTTGGTGACTTCGGGGGTGAGGGTCATGCCGTTCCAAACGCAGTCAATGCTCTTGTTGTTTATCTCAAGAATCTTGTTGTCCCAGTCGATTTCCACGAACTCTGCCTTAACGCCGAGGGATTCGGCAAACGCGTTTGCCATATCCGCGTCAAAGCCTATCCATTCGCCCGCGTCGTTCTTGTAGTCCATCGGCTCGAAATCGGTGATGCCGACTATCAAAGTGCCCTTGTCCTTAACATACTCGGAATCGGCCTTGGCGGCATCGGAAGAGCTTCCGCAGGCGCAAAGCGCAAACACCATAGCGGCGGCCATAATCATGCAAATAAGCTTTTTCATTTTTCGTTTCCTCCTTGAAAAATTCTCCCGCCGCGTTTCGCGGCTTTGTTTTTGTTTGATGTTTAATTTGTGATTTTATTTTGCTATCTCGCTAGCACGCTAATATAATATCACATTAGCGAAATAAAGCAAGCCCTAATTTGCAATTTCGCTGTGCGTTTTTTGCACAGCGAAATTGACGTATTGTTGCATTTGTCTATTTAAATCCTACTGTGTTTATGGTAAATTATAAACATAGGAATTACAACGCATTAAAACCAAACGCATATGAGGTGATAAAATATGAATGTTACCAGCAAGGGGCGGTACGCGCTTCGCGTCATGCTTGACCTTGCCCAGCATAGGGACGAGGGCTATATTTCCCTCAAAACCATTGCCGACAGGCAGCGCGTTTCGATGAAATACCTTGAAACCATTGTCAGCAGCTTGAAAAAAGCCGAGCTTGTGGACAGCACGCGCGGCAAAGAGGGCGGCTATACCCTCTCCAGAGAGCCGGAGAAGTACCGCGTGGGCGATATTCTCCGCTGCACCGAGGAGAATTTAGCGCCCGTTTCCTGCATCAAAAGCGGCAGCGTCAACTGCGCGCGCGCCGGGGAATGCATGACCGTTCCCATGTGGGTGGAGCTGGACGAGCTTATAAATAACTACCTTGACACCGTTTCCCTCAGCGACCTTTTGACGGGTGAGCGGTGGAGCAGAGACAATATTAAATAAGGAGATGCGATAATAGATGTTTGTTTATGCCGATAATGCCGCGACTACGTCCGTCAGTAAGACGGCGCTGGACGCGATGCTCCCTTTCCTTACCGAGCGTTACGGTAATCCCTCCAGCCTTTATTCCTTTGCGCAGGACGTGAAAGAGGACTTGGAGAATGCCCGCGCGACAGTGGCCGCGTGTATAAATGCCGACCCGCGCGAGATTTATTTCACTTCCGGCGGGAGCGAGGCCGATAATCAGGCCATATTCTCCGCCGCGCGTCTCGGCGCGAAAAAGGGCAAAAAGCACATCATTTCCACGGCCTTTGAGCATCATGCCGTGCTGCACGCGTTATCCCGCCTTGAAAAAGAGGGGTACGAGGTTACGCTCTTGGATGTGCACGAGGACGGCGTTGTGCGCGTTGAGGATGTTGAGAGCGCACTGCGTGAGGATACCTGCCTTGTCACTATAATGTTTGCCAATAACGAGATAGGCACTGTCCAGCCCATAAGCGAGATAGGCGCGCTTTGCCGTGCGCGCGGTGTGCTTTTCCATACCGATGCGGTGCAGGCGGCGGGGCATATGCCGATAGATGTTGACGCTATGAGCATTGATATGCTCTCCATGTCCGGCCATAAGTTTCACGCGCCGAAGGGCGTGGGCGTGCTCTACGCGAAAAAGACCGTGCCGCTTTTCAATCTCATAGAGGGCGGCGCGCAGGAGCGCGGCAAGCGCGCCGGTACGGAAAATATGGCCGGGATAGTCGCTCTTGCGGCGGCGCTTAAAGAATCCTGCGATAATATGGCCGAGAATACGGCAAAGATAATCCCCATGCGCGATAAGCTCTTCACGGAGCTTTCCAAAATTCCGCACAGCAAGATAAACGGAAGCTTGGAGCACCATGTGCCGGGTACGGTGAATATGTGCTTTGAGGGGATAGAGGGGGAGAGCCTGCTGCTCATGCTGGATATGAACGGCATTTGCGCGTCTTCCGGCTCTGCGTGTACTTCCGGCTCGCTCGACCCCAGCCATGTGCTTTTGAGCTTGGGGCTTCCGCACGAGGTGGCGCACGGTTCGCTCAGACTTTCCATCGGCGAATATAACACCATGGAGGAAATCGACCATATAATCGCTACCGTGCCTCGCGTGGTGGAGTATCTGCGCAATATGTCCCCCGTGTGGGATGAGCTTGAAAAGGGCGAGAGACCGCACCTTATTTGATTTAGATATAATTCTTATTAATTAAAAAGATAAAAGGAGAATTTATTATGGCACTCTACAGCGATAAGGTAATGGATCATTTTCAGAATCCCCGCAATGTCGGCAAGCTTGAGGACGCGGACGGTATAGGCGAAGTCGGCAACGCCAAGTGCGGCGACATTATGCGTATGTATATCAAGGTGGACGAAAACGGCATTATAACCGATTGCAAGTTCAACACCTTCGGCTGCGGCAGCGCAATTGCCACAAGCTCCATGGCAACCGAGCTTATAAAGGGCAAATCCGTCAAGGAAGCGCTGGAGCTTTCCAATAAGGCCGTGGTTGAAGCGCTTGACGGGCTGCCCCCTCAGAAGCTTCACTGCTCCGTGCTGGCCGAGGAAGCCGTGCGCGCCGCCGTCAAGGATTATTACGACAAAAACGGCATCGCCTACGACCCCAAGGAGCTCGAAATCCACGATTGCGAGCACTGCCATTAAAGGGGGAGAACTTTAGATACGTTCCACCCCGGTTTAGGTTGTAAAACAACCTAAACCGGGGTGGTTTTAAGATTAGGAGAAAAAATTGATTAATCTTTTGCGGGAGGATATTCGTTGCAAAGAAGACGATACGGAGGCTCATTCTCTTCTATTGTCGGGAATCTTCCGAGAAAATCAAGGAATCTGTTGTCCGTATTGTCATCGTTGCACATTGAAACTTCGCCGATCAAAACAGGACCTTTGCCGTTTTTGGGGATGATGAACTCGTGATAATAATAAGGATAGAACGTTATGCTATCACCGGGCTTGAGTACGATTGTTGAGCCGGGCTTCACAAAATAGCGTCGTCCGTCGGAGAAGCACATTACGTCATTTTCGGTATCAAGCTGTTCGTTGTCACGGCGGGCATTATAAAGCTTCATGTGAATTTCGTTACCGCCGCGGTTGATGAGATCCTCCATCTTGTTCCAATGGAAGTGCATGGGGGAAATTTGGCCTTCATCACACATTATGATTTTTTCTGCATAAGATTTTGTGTATTTGCTGTTGTTGACATTACCGTTTCTCAATGTTATAAGAGCCAAACCGTAATTTGCAAAGTCACCTATGCCGTAATCGGTGACATCCCAACCGAGCATATTATCGCGGATTTCATCATATTCATGCCCTTTGGTTTGCCATTCTTCCGGCGTGAAGCTTAAAAAGGGAGGCAGAGCAAACTTATAATCTGCAAGCAGCTTTTCAAACTTCTTTATTATTGCATTGATTTCAGAGCGCTTCATTTTGAATCTGTCCTTTCATATTTTTTGCTTGAATATCAAGCTTGTTTATTCCTTCTTTGCCTTCAACAATCCGAAAGCATATTCCGGCTGTAGCTTTGCTTTGTGCAGAAAGTATCGGCAGTTCGCTATGCGCCTCTGCGTATTTTCTGCCGTATATTTTTACGTTTGAAGGCTCCAAGCCCATTACGTAATCTCCGCTGCATATTGATTTCCATTGCCCAAACTCAGGCAATGCGTTATGGTTGAAGCTTAGCTTGATTCCCAATTCTCTTTCGTCATTTACAAGGGCGGCAAAACTTTGCCCGTTTTCATTTGATGCAAGCGTATGCAAATATACCATTTCTTCTGCGTTGTCAACGGGTGTTTCCATCTGGTGATAACGCTCAATGCCTTTGGATGAAACATCATCGCGCGCCGTAATCTGACGCGTAGGCAAAATAAGACGAGTTTTCTCCGTCAGAAATGGATAGCCGAAATTGCAGTGATACATCAGCAACATGGGTTCATCACGAAATGCTTCGTTATATATTTCGTCTGTTATGCGTATTTCGGGTTCGCCGAAAGTGGTGTGTATAGTTCGATGTAACAAAAGGTTTTCGCCGAACAGCTCGGCTTCACGTATATCACCGCTTATATTAATTTCGTATTTATCTCCGTTCCAAGCTGCGTTTACAGAGACGTGTTCTGCCGGGGAAGTGCGCATTCTGCCGTGCATGGGGTATTCTTTTCCGTCATCGGCGGTGTATGGGGCGCATATGTTTTCAAATCCGCAGGTGAAGAATAATCCGCCCATAATACTGCGCTGCGCTTCTAAACCGTGAGTGTCAAACGGGTTTCTGCCGTTAAGCCCGGTTTTACCCATAAAGCTGATACGTTCACCGCGCCATGTTAGCTCGCTGATGTCCATGCATTTATCGAGCATTACGACAAATGACATTAAACCGTTACATACTTCTACGGCATTAAGACCATCGGAACGCCCGTCATAGTAGCGAATTCTGCGCGCGTATGCGACTTGTTGTATACTACCGGCGTATCTAAGCAATTCGGATTTCTTCATAGCAACTTACTCCAGATTAGCATGATAAGCCCAGAGTTCTTTCATGTTGAGATGTCGGCGCTCAATTATCATTTTTGCCGTGATATCACCGAGCAATAATAAGCTTTGCTCAAAAAGAGAAGTCATGGGCTGCTGCGATTCTATTTCATCGGGAAGGTACTGCTTTGTTCTTACGGGTATACGAACCATGAATTCTGCTATTTCTTTTAATTCGCTGTTTGGATTTGAACCGATGTGGACTACTTTTGCACCGATGGTATGAGCTTTTTTTGCTATGGCTACGGAAAAGAGCGTAGAGCCGCTTCCGGAACCTACGATCAGAAGATCCTTATCCGTGATGGCCGGTTCTGTGATGTCACCCACACAGTGAGCACTTATTCCCAAGTGAGCTAGCCGTTTTGCGAAGGCTTGGAGAGAAAGCATAACCCTCCCCACGCCGACAAAAAAGACTTGTTCTGCACTGGTTATGGCTGTTATTAAGCGCTCCACATCTGCTTCCGGGATGGAAGAAAGTGCGGTGCGAAGCTCATCAACAACAATGCCGGAAGTTTTTTCGTATGTATATGCATCCATGCTTAATTACTCCTCTTTACTCAGACTGTGGACGAATTGCTCAATTTGCTTAATACTCTCTCCGAGGTTTGCTTTATCAAGGCAAGTGCTACCGAGAACAAAAGTAGCGGCAAGACAGTCAGGAACATACGAAGCCAAGTTTTCTTTGGATATTCTACCGTCTAAAATAACTCTTGTTGATAGCCCACGCTCTGATATCATTTGATGAAGTTGCTTTATTTTCCTCGTGGCATATGGAACTTGACCCTCTGATTTGCTTTGCGCATATCCCGGATTAATCAGCATCAGGAGAACGGAATCGCATTTATCCAAAACATAGTCGAGAGTTGAAAGTGAAGTGCCGGGCTTTAATGCTATACCTGCTCGTATACCGGCGGCGTGAATCCTGTTAAGCCTGTAGTCGAGATGCGTTTCCGTTTCACCGTGAAAAACGATTTGTTCAACACCTATGTCGATAAGCTCGTCTACAAAGAAATCATTTTGAGATGTCATAACATGAACATCGAAGACGAGGGAAGAACGTTTTTTTAATTGGCGGACAGTATCTAAGCCAATCGGCATACTGGGGCTAAAATGGCCATCGATAATATCCACGTGCAAGCTTTTTATACCGCTTTCTTCAAGACAACGAACCGAATCCGCCAAGCGGCAGAGATCGCAGCAGGATATAAGAGACGGAGAGAGAATTATTCTATCTTGCCAAATGTTTTTCATATGTACATCTTGCTCCACAGTGTTTGTACTTCATCAGAAGTGGGGAGAGATTCTATTGCACCTTTTCGCTGCACACACAGCGATCCTGCTATATTTCCGCATTGCAAAGCGCGTATTATTACTTCTTCGCTCAAATCTTCAACATGCGAAACATCAGCTTTGGAGAGACAGGCAAGAAAGCTCCCCCAAAAAGCATCTCCGGCACCGCAGGTGTCTACTACACACTCTGTTTTTAAGGCTTCGCATACGCCGCTTTTACCCTGCCAGAAATACCGTGCACCGTTGCTTCCTAGTGTCTCAACGAGGAGAGCTATGTTATTGCGTTTCATGACATTGGTTAACTCCGATTCTCCGCCGAGCAGAGAACATTCCTCATCTGATATTTTCAACAAATCAACAAACGGAAGAACATTTGAAATCGCGAGGGACGCAGCAGAAAGATCATCGTTCCACATCAGATTGCGGTAATTGACATCAAAAGAGACCAGTTTACCTGCAAGAGTTGCTTTTTGCATGGCGTATACAGTGGCTTCGGCTGCGTCACCGGCGGAGAGAGAACACGAACCTGCGTGGACGATATCAGCACTCGCTATAAGATCGTCTGTAATATGCTTTTTGTTCAAAAACATATCTGCGCCGGGCTTCCTTGCGAAAGTGAAGCTTCGTTCGCCGTCTTCGCTCAATGTAAGAAAGGCCATAGTTGTGACAGCTTTGTCCGTAAGCTCATGTAAAGCAGGTTCAACGCCGTTTTGAACGAGAGTGTCATATAAAAAATGCCCAAAATCATCATCGCCCATCATCCCGCAGAAAGAAGCAGAACAACCTTGTCTGGAATATGCAATTGCGACATTTGCAGGAGCGCCGCCGGCTTTCCTTATGTAAGATCCGGCTTCCTCTCCAGGCAAAAAATCAATTACCATTTCTCCAATGCTCAGCAAGTGTTTCATGTTGTATACCAATCCTCGTAATTACAAATTTAAAGCGCTTTAATAAAGCTTCAAAAAAACTTGCCCGTGTAGAGCCAATATCATTTTAAGCGCTTTAATAGAAAAATTCAAGTATTTTTTTGCTCTGTGCGGCTTTATTCAAGATTAGCATGAAGAGCAAACATTTCATCGGAGTTTTTTTTGAGTTTGTCCATCAACTTCATGACGATAGCATCCAAAACAAGCAATAAGCATTGCTCAAACAACGAGGCCAAAGGCTGTATTGAATTTACCCTGTTAACAGGCACTTTCGGTGTGGGCGCAGTTATATGTATGGTTGCATCCGCGAGAGACCCTATAGAGGAACGAGGGTTGATTGTCAAAAGCGCGATTTTTCCGCCGAGCTTTTTTGCTTTTTCCACCATGACAAGCTGACCTTTTGTTTCTCCCGAACCTGAGCAAACGATGAGGAGATCGCCTGAGGATAAACAAGGAGCGGTAACATCTCCGACGACCGCAGAAGTAATCCCCAAATGCCCCAAACGCATTGCAAATGCACGAGCGGCAAGCCCGGAACGTCCCGTCCCTGACAAGAATACTTTGCCGGAATCCAAAATGAGACTTACAAGTTTTTCGGCTTCGCTGTCATCAACGAGAGATAGCACATTTTCAATTTCTTGAGCAATATCTTTTCCATATTGTAGAGATTTCACGTTTTGTCTCCTTTAAAAGTCAGTATTTCTTTATGAATGAATATGTTGCTTTGCAAGTTTGACAAGTTGCATCATATGTTCGACCGGGTTTGGCTTTCCGAGCACTTTTGAACCGATTACAACTATGCCTGGTTTTTCGCTTGCAATCTCTTTTATTATATCAGCGCCTACGCCCCCGGCAACTGCCAAATCGGCATATGTTAAAACCGGTTTTACAGCCCGCATGGTATTCAAGGGGTTCTTTACACCGCGTCCGTCAAATGCAGTGTGAACTTGAATATAATCGGGTTTCATATCGTCTATTTCTTTTGCGCGTAGTACGGGATTTGTGACGGCTATCATGTCGATTAGGGTTAGTTTGTTGTGCTTTTTTGCGGTTTCTATTACTCCTGTAACAGTAGCGTCTTCTGCAAGCGCACAAACTGTGACAATATCCGCACCGGCATTAAATACATCGTTTGCTTCTATTGTGCCGGCATCCATTATTTTTGCGTCTGCCAGAACTAAAAGCTCCGGTACGGCTTCTTTCATTTTCTCAACGGCCTTTAATCCCTCTTTGAGAAGAAGAGGCGTTCCTATTTCTATGATATCTGCCAAACCTACCATATTGCGAGCTATAGCGACAGCATCTTCAAAAGGCAGAATATCCATTGCTAACTGATATTTCATTTTTATCCTCCGTGTATTAACCGCCTACGGATACTTTCAGCCCGTAGCTTCGTGCGATGTTTATCGCAGCGTCAACCGTGTCATCATCGGGTCTTGTCCCTACAAAGCTTACTTCGCGCCCCAAACGAGCATACTTAGGCTCACCGAGACGATGATAAGGTAATAGATGAAGCGCGGCCGCTCCGTGCCGAGCGGAAAATTCTGCCGTAGCTCTTATGTTATCTTCGGAAGCGTTGACTTCTGTTATAAAAGGAACACGAACAATGAACCTTTTATTTGTATTACCCAGATGCGCGATGTTCGAAAGTATTCTTTCGTTTGAAACTCCTGTGTAATATAAATGCTTTTTAGAATCCATACATTTGATGTCACACAGTACAGTATCGGTATATTGCAAGACAGCGTCCAAATGCTCTTGCGGGGCATAGCACGTGGTTTCTATTGCAGTATTGATGTCGGATTGCTTGCATTCGCGCAAAATCGCTTCGGCAAATCTCCATTGCATCAATGGTTCGCCGCCGGACAGTGTTACTCCGCCGCCGGAACACTCATAGAAAACTCTGTCTTTGACAATTTCTCTCATGACATCAGATACTGTTTTAGTGTGCGACGACAGAGATATTGCCCCGGTGGGACAATATCTCTCGCACAAAGCGCAAGCGTTGCATAAACCTCTGTCAATTCCGTGCGGACTCAATGCGCCTGTAGAGCATTGCTTTAAACACGTACCGCAACCCATGCATTTATCGGCGTTTTGCATTATTATCGGTGTGAATGATTGAGATTCCGGATTTGAGCACCATACGCATTTTAAAGGACAACCCTGCAAAAAAACCAATGTCCGGATTCCGCTGCCGTCGTTAATACTGAATTTTTGTATATTAAAAACTAATCCGCTTTGCTCCAATTTTCTTCTGCCTTTCTGCGTAATCGGACTTAGAGCATATGCTCGGTACGCGCGATTATACTGTCTTGTATTTCTTCGGCAAGCTCGCTGAAAAATGCACTGTACCCGGCCACGCGAACAACAAGCCCGCGATAATCCTCCGGATGTGCTTTCGCTTTGCGTAAAGTCTCTCCCGACACAACATTAAACTGTATCTGCGCGCCGCCGAGCTCAACCTGACTGCGCAAAAGCGCGGCGAATTTCTCTATACCTTCCTGCGTTTGAACTTGTCCCGGATTAAGCTTTATGTTGAAAATAAGGCCGTTTGTACAACGTTCTTGCTCTATAACTCTCGCTGATTTGATTGCTGCAGTCGGCCCGCTGAGGTCACATCCGTTGGAGGGAGAAATGCTGTCTGCAAGAATAGAGCCGGACAATCTTCCGTCAGCTGTAGCCCCGGTTTTTTCTCCGAACGGCACATAGGCGGATATAGATATTAGAGAACCGACATAATTACCACCATGGTATGCTTTGTGCTTTTCGACTTCATCAAAGAAAGCGCTTGTAGCATAGCGTACATATTCATCTACTTCGGGAATGTCGTTTCCGTATTTGGGTACTCTGTTGAGTAAATACTGGCGCAAGGGTTCTTTCCCTACAAAATTGTTATTAAGAGCATCAACGAGTTCAGACATAGATACGAGTTTTTCATCAAATACAGCTTGCTGTATACCCATTAGTGAGTCGCCGACATTTGCAACGCCTATCCCCATTATGGCTGACCAGTTATATTTAGCACCGCCCGAAGTGGCGTCTTTGCCGGATTCTATACAGTCATCCAAGAAAATCGAAACGAGCGGCACAGGGCATAGATCTTTATGCACAATGTCAATGAGATTGTTTTCAATAACCTGTTGTTTTACGGCGTATGCAAGCTGCTTTTCATATGCTTGCTTTATTTCTTCCATTGTGGCAAACAGCCTTGCGTCTCCTGTTTTAGGACCGATTTGCTTACCTGTAATTTGGCAAACGCCGTCATTTAACGCAAGCTCAAGCACCTTGGTTAGATTGAAGAAGCCGCAATTTGCCCGTCCCCATGTGTTTTTCGGCATGGTTTCCATGCAACCGACGGGTACATAATCTCGTGCGTCCTCCAAGGAAACGCCGCTTCGCATCATTGCTTTGACAAAGGTTTCGTCGGTTGTAAGCTGTGGCATTCCGGTACCTGTTTTTATGGCATCAATAGTGCGGAGAAGAAACTCTTTCGGAGTGTTACGTTGCAAACGAACGGTGAAATTAGGCTGCATTAGTCTGAGGTGAATATGTGCTTCCAGCATACGATATGATAGATCATTTGTTGCATCGTTTCCAGCAGCATCAATACCACCGGCCTGAACGTTTTGACCTGTGGGTTGACCGACATTGATGATTGAATCTGCTTCGCAAAACAGTTTTACAGGCTCGGTAAACTTGATCCAAAGAGCTTCGAACTGCTCTTGTAAGGCTTCTTTTGTAAGACCTCTTTCTAAATCTGCTTTGTAGTAGGGGTACAAGAACTGATCCAAGCGCCCGGGCGTGTATGAAGTGCCGTTGTCGTTGATCTGCAAAACAAGCTGATTAAACCAAACTACCTGACACGCTTCCCAAAAGGTTGTAGCCGGGTTCGCGGGGACGCGTCGACAGTTTGCGGCGATTTGTAACAGCTCATTGCGACGCTTTTCCTCCGGCTCTGCGGAGGCTTGCTTTTCGGCTTGCTCGGCATATCGTTCGGCAAAAGCTATTACGGCATTGCAGATTATAATAACGGCATCATAGAATAGCTTTTTGTTCCAAGCGTCAGGCTCTTCCATCTTTAATGAAGCTAGTTTTGCTTCAACATCATGCTTAATGCCTAAATATCCTTTTTTTAATATGCGTTCGTGATCTATAACTACGTGCCCGAATCCACCGGTTTCATGATGACCTACGGCGTATATCATCGCATCAAAGCGAACTCGGTTTGTTTCTTCCGACAGTAACGGCAAAATGCGATCTTGCAGGGTTTTACCTTTCCAGTAGGGGTAAATCTTCTCAAAGAAGACTTTTTTATCTTCGGGGAGAGTGATGAAACGATCCCCGGCGCGCGTACTGAATATGTCAAATTCATCTGCGATCCATTGCACAGCATACTCGGGAAATAAGTTCCCGCTGCGTTGATGGACAGCTTGGTGTCCGACGATCAACTCATCGTCAAGAATATATACGGTCATATTGCGCAAAACATGGTCGAGCACTTTTGCACGGCGAATAATGTTAGGCTCGCTTTCCGTCATTTGATAACCTTCGGTAGCAAGTAATGCGCGTTCGGTGCAAAGGTAAGGTTTGGCGTTAATTACGCGCTCTCTTAGGCGCTGGCAACGTTTATAGCCTTCAGAATCAGGTGCGAGGACATTGTTGATAGAGATGTTGTTTTCTTTCATATGCTTAGCCTCCGCAGTACTGTCATATAATTAATTTTATCTTATGATAAATTTTAAATCAATTATAGCAATGCCTTGCGAGTATGTCAAGTTGGCTGATTAAACAATAATACTAAGTGAAATTGTGCAGGATGCTTAAATAATATTTATCTTTAGGTTTATTTATCTATTGACATCTTATACTGTACAGATTATAATGTGCGCGTAGCGAGCATATTCGCTCAGATACGCGCACTTCATGATAAGAACAGGAGTTTTTATATGATATGGTTACCTACCCAGGCTGATCAAACGGAATGTGCAAAGAATTCATTTGAATGCATGGCACTTGTCCAACCGGATAAGTGGCGTGTGCTTCATACTGATACTTCCGGCGGTATTCTTGTTAATAGAGTGGATAATCAAGGGCGGTACGCTGTTATTGTAAGCGGAGGCGCGGGAAACGGTCCTTTGTTTGGCGGGTATGTTTCCGGTGCTTTAGCGGATGCTGTTGTTGCGGGGGGATCTCATGCAGCCCCTAATGCTTATGCAATATATGAGGCGGGAAAGTATTTCGGTGAAAAGCGAGAGATTCTTCTCCTATACAATAATTTCGCGGGAGATTATTTGAATAATGATATGGCGCAAGAGCTTTTAAGGCTGGATAATGTCAGAGCTGAATCGTTGCTTGCGCTGGATGATATGGCAACAGCTAAAGGAGAAAGCCGCACTGAGCGTAATGGTAGATGCGGTATTGCTTTGCTGATAAAGCTGGCCGGAGCGTACAGAAATATGGGTTTGACATTGGATGAAGCGCTTCCGTGTCTTATTCACGCGCGTGACAGATTGAATACTTTGAGCCTGCATATTGACCCTGAAAAAGAAATTGCTACATACGGAGCGGGTTTTTCCGGAGAGCCGGGTATTTATACACTGCGCGGAGTGAGCAAAGAAGCGATGATTCAAAAAGCGGCGGATATGCTTATTGAAGATTTGCCCCCGGAAAAGGATGAAGAACTTGTTCTTTTGGTTAACAGACTTCGCCTGATGAGTATTCCGGACGGATACATCAGCGCAAAAACTGCATTGGATTATCTTTCGTCTCAATATAAAGTCAGTCATTTTTGCGTCGGAGCATTTTCAAATATTACCGATCAATATGGGCTTGATATCAGTATTATGCGCTGCGACAGTGATATGGCGAAACTCTTTGAAAACAAAGCCTACGGTGATGGCTTTGTTATATAAAGGGGAAGCTGATGTTTCAAGAAGAACGATTTAAGATGATATGTGAGCTTGTAAAAAGCAGCCCGTCGGTAAAAGTGACGGAATTGAGTACATTGTTAAATGCATCTGTGGCTACAGTCAGGCGAGATTTGGAGGAACTGCAACAACAAGGGCTTATAATGCGCACCCATGGAGGGGCAATGCTTCCATATTCGGTAGGACATGAAAAAACAATAGAACAGCTTCAAACAAGACACGCGAAAGAAAAAGTATCCATAGCCCGTTTTGCGGCAACATATATTCGCCCGAACGATACGATTTTTCTGGACGAGTCGACCACAGTGCAGGCTTTGGCCAGAGAACTTGTATATTCTCCCGTAGCCGGGCTGACGGTTTTGACAACCTCGTTGAGCGTGATTGAATTATTGTCATCAGCTCCGAGTATTCAAGTGATATTAAGCGGAGGCTCAGTTAATTATGAGCAATCAAGTGTTGAAGGATATGCTTCTACACGATTTATACGAAGCTTCCGTATGGACAAGTGCTTTATAGGTGTTAACGGAGTTGATGCGGGGTTTGGACTATCTGTGCCGAGATTGTCGGAAGCGGAGCTTAAAACAGCGGTTATTGAGTCATCGCGCGCTTCGTATACCTTAGCGGACAGCTCTAAATTCGGCAAAAGCTACTTTGCACCGTTGCCTACTACGGATTTCGTGATAACAGACACGCGGTGCCCCGATGTTGATTATGATTTGCTGGAGCAAAAGTTGGAAGTGTTTTTTGCTGACGAAAGGAGTGAAAGAGAGTGAATGAGCTTTCAAGCGTACAATTAAGGAAAGCCTTGGTTAACGTGTGTGATACTGTAATTGAAAGTGAACCTATGCTGACGGACATAGACAATGTGATCGGTGACGGAGATCACGGAATCGGTATGGCAATAGGTTTTACAGCGCTTAAAAAAATGCTTCTTTCCAACGAGTTTGATATGCCGAGTGAGCTTATGAAAGCGAGCGGTATGGAGCTTATTAAGGCAATGGGCGGGGCATCCGGAGTTATTTTCGGATCGCTTTTTATCGGTGGATATGAAACGATTGCGGGAAAAGACACATTAAAAGCAAAAGATTTATATGAGTTTTTTTCAGCTTCAAAAGAATCTATTTCACGCAGAGGAAAAGCACAAAAAGGTGACAAAACTATGCTGGATGCATTGAGCGGTGCGGTTGATGCTATGCAACAATCGGCTGAAAAGGGCGAGAATGTCCTCCAATGCTTATCCAGAGCTGCCGACGGTGCCGTTACCGGTGCCGAGGCGACAAAGGGAATGCTGCCTCGCTTCGGACGTTCAAAAAACTTCCGCGAAGCAGCTTTAGGGTATCCTGATCCCGGTGCGGTTTCAACTTCTCTTATCTTCACAAGCCTATATCAAGAAATAAAACAAATATCTTTACAGGAGGAAAACTAAGCATGGCACTCTACAAAGCAATAGACATTATCAAAATGGCAGACAAAGCAAATACTTCGGTAATTGCATTTAACTGCGCGGATTACAACATGCTTCACTCTGTAGCTGTTGCGGCAGAAAAGACTAAAACGCCGGTTATTTGTATGCTTCACCCGGATCATCACAGAATAGAAAGTTGGATTACTCCGGAAGCGTTTACGAAAATTGTAAAATACGAGGCCTCTTGTGTTGATGTCCCGATAGCAATGCACCTTGATCACTGCTCTGATTACGATTATATTATACGCGCGTTGCAAGCAGGATTCAGTTCGGTGATGTATGACGGCTCTATGCTCCCGTTTGAGGAGAATATAGCCAACACAAAACACGTGGCGGATATTGCTCACGCTATGGGTGCGGCGGTAGAGGCAGAGTTGGGTCATGTCGGCCTTGCGGATACCTGCGTTGACCAAAGCAACCTTGATCTTTACACTCAGCCCGATAAAGCAGCGGAATTCTGCGAAAAATCCGGGTGTGACTCTGTCGCAATAGCTATTGGAAGCGCACATGGCTTTTATAAGTTGACACCGCATTTGGATATAGAAAGACTGAAAGAGATTAACGCGGCAACCGATACTCCGTTGGTGCTTCACGGCGGTAGCGGTATTCCCGATGATCAGCTTGAAGTTGCGTTTACCGAGGGTATTAATAAATTCAATGTCGGGACGGAGTTTTTCTGGCTTTATAATAAAACCATCCAAGAATATAAAGAAAAAGATATTACCCTCTTGCCTCGCAGAGTTCAGGCAGCTCTTATCGAATATCTTGAAAAGAAACTTACACTTTCGCATTTTTGATTGTGCTTTCTGTTTGGGATAGTAAAGAATGCTTGGCATCGAAAGCTGGGGTAACGCGTATATGTTACCCCAGCTTATCCCAGCCCCAATAACAAAAGCGAAGCGTAGCTACACAAAAGAGCTACGCTTCGCTTTATACTATCCATTGGTGCGGGTAACAGGGGTCGAACCTGCACGTCTCGCGACACGAGAACCTAAATCTCGCATGTCTGCCAATTCCATCATACCCGCATATGAATAAAACCTATTGCCGCGGCAATAGGTTTTACATTTGGAGCGGCTTACGAGGCTCGAACTCGCTACCTCCACCTTGGCAAGGTGGCGCTCTACCGGATGAGCTAAAGCCGCAACAGCAACGGATATATAATACCACAAATCGCTGAGTTGTCAAGTGCTTTTTTCACTCATTCTCCTCTTCTTCCGCGCCGGGGGTTAGGATATCTTGCGTTTGGTTGCGGAGGGCGATGATGTCTTCATAGGTCAAGGTGCCGGTGCAGGCGGGGTAAGACGCTACATCCCAGCGATAGC